>JAYGCN010000312.1:0-17609 GCA_046583315.1 Candidatus Hydrogenedentota bacterium | reverse complement strand
GAAGCCCCGACCTCGGTGTGCGCGATGGGCGGACACTTCATCGTGGATGATGATCGCACGATTCCCGATACGATGGAGACCACGTTTCAGTTCGCATCGGGACGCCTCCTCACTTTTGGACATTACGAAGCCACCGGCGCGGGCATGATGCGCAAGGGTGAAGTAGAGATTCGTGGCACGCAGGGAACCGCCTACATCTCGGGTCGCAGTTTCGAGATTTTTCCCGAAAAGGGTGGACAGTTTCAGAGTCCCAATTTGCGCATGGAGCCGATGTCCGAGAAAGCGGAAGGCACTAACGCGCAACTGACTTCGATGCACGCGCGAGACTTTCTGGACTGCATGCGGTCCCGCGAAATGCCCAAAGCCGACGTAGAAGAAGGTCACCGCTCGACAACACTAAGCCTACTCGGCAACATGTCCCTCGCAACCGGCGCACGCCTCGAATGGGACGCGAAAAACGAACGCGTCACGAATCATGATGCCGCGAATGAGTTGTTGCAGTATGAGTATCGGAAGCCGTGGGAATTGGGTTAAGGCTCTGTCACCGTAAACAGCCACCAGCGGGATTTGTGTTGGGCTTTGGAGCGGGGTTGGCGTTCGAAGTAGATTTTCATGGCGTGTCCGGAGGTGGTTTGCACGGTGAACCAGTGTTTGCGGACATACATTTCGCCGCTGCCGTGGGTTTTATCGGGGCTGGTTTCTTTGCGACGTTCGAGTACGCGGTCGACTTTGTATTCTTCATCGCGCCAGGTGAATCGCGTGGGCAGGGGTGGCTCGCCAATGGGCGTTTCTGATGTATCAAAGGCGTCTTCGGCAGGGAATATGGGTTCGCTGACAAAGCGTTGGCTCATGGTGCGGAAAGGATGCCTTCGCCGCCGGCTTTCTTCATGACTTCGGCGAGGGTGACGGGTGATCCGCCGCGACGTTTGCTTTCGTCGGCCGCTTCCATGAACGCGAATATCTCGACGGTTTCTTCGGGCGGGATGGGTACGACTTTGGTTTGGAAAAACTTCACGATTTCGACTACCAACGGTGCGTAGTTGCCGCCACCTTGTTGTTCGGCAACTTTTTTGCTGCCGAAGAGCGTGACTTTGTGCGGAGTCGTTGCGTTGCGTAGTCCACGGAAGGTGCCGACGCGTCCGCCGGACCATACGCCTGTCGCGACATCGGTGTTTTCAGTGGAGACGCGGGAGACACTGACGCAGCCGGGTCCGAGCGCGGTGTAGAGGGCTTCGACGGGATGCACGCCGTACCAGAAGAAGTCGGGATGGGTGGGCTCGATGGTGCAGGGGCCGTAGGAGATGGCGCCCATGATGTCGCCGACTTCCTGCTCCATCAAGGTGGTCATGCTTTTGTAGTAGCGATACGAAGATGAGCTGAACCAGGGGACGTTGTGTTTCTTGCCAAGTTTGTAGATTTCGACCGCATCTTTCAGTGAACCGGCGAGAGGTTTATCGATGAATACGGGTAGTCCCGCTTCGAACACAGGTCGAACTTGTTCCAAATGCGGACGTCCGTCGACGCTTTCAAGCAGGATGGCATCGACCTTGGTGCAGAGTTCTTCGATGGTGTCTACGATTTCGACGCCGTAAGTGTCCTGGAGTTCTTTGGTGAACTTGTCGAGCCGAGTGTAGCTGGATTCGATGTCATCGCTACCGCCGCGATACGCCGCGACAACTTTCGCTCCGGGCACGTGGTCCTTGGCATCGGATTCGTTCAGGAGTTTCGTGAAGGCCGTGACGTGCGAGGTGTCGAGCCCGATGATGCCGACGCGGATGTCTGCGGCGAATACTGAGCAACTGAACAGGTAGGTGAATAGCAGTGCAAGAGATTTCATGAATCAGGATTCCTTTTTGAGTTCCTTCTATATTAAACGCAAAGGAGCGAAGACGCAAAGAGTGTCCTATTCGGGGATGATCGAGATTATTTGATCATCAACGTGTATTGAGAAGGTTCCATCTTTCCAGCGAACATGGGAAATGCTAAGTTCATTCCAGCTGCTGGGCAGATTCGGATTGACGGTGAGTTCGTCAGGCGTGGCTTCAAGTCCGAAAAAACCTTCGGTTATGATTTGGGGGACCAGCACGCTTTCGAAGAATTCCTTGTCGCAGCCGAGACCACCAGCAGTTCCGCCGCCTTGCAACGTGCCGTCGTGGGTCTCGTAGTAGGCGCGGTATCCTCCCGCGTCTTGAACGTCATCGAACCATGCGAGGATTTCCTGAAGCCGTTTCCAGGCATCATCGGGGCCGTTCACTTTCAGGCGCGCCATCAGATCGTGGAAGCTAAAGCCGAACACCGCGCCGCCGTCCTGCACTTGTCCGCCCCAGGGGATGGTTTCCGGTCCAGACCAGAACCAGCCGTAATAAGCGACGTTGCGGCGTGTTGTGGCGCGCGGTCCGAATTGCCAATGGTAGATGTCCTTGCCTTGGGAGGTGTCGCCCGCGACGGTTCGAGAGCCGTCTATCCAGTCCATGATGTTGCGGGCATGCTCGGGTGTGGCGAAGTCGTAGTAAATGGCTTCGAGGTTGAGAAAGGTGAAGCCGTAGTCGTGAGAATTGCCGTCGATATCCACAGCGGACACGAAGCGACCGGTCTCGTCGTTCCAGAAGAGTTTGTTTCCGGTTCGTTTTAGTTGATTCAGGTGCGTTTTTAGCTCATCGATGGGCCACTCTGATTGGCGTCTCTCGACTTTCCACACAGCGTGCAGCTCTATAGCCGTTTCGAGCGCAATGTAATCCTTCAAGGCATCATAAAACTGAATCGTCGCGTAGGCATCTTTGTGTCCGAAGGGCAACAGGTCCCAGTAATTGTTGCCGACACCGTAGCCATGCGAAATTGATTTCTTACCGTCTTCGTCGTAGTGAATGCCGCTGCGGCCGCCATGGCCGATCCAGGGTGTGAGGACAACGCCTTCTTCCATGGTGTTGAATTCGGTGATGATGTATTCGATTGCTTTGCGAACGCGTCCGATTTGGTTGCGCAGGAATTCTACGTCGCCGGTCCAGTTGAAATAGTTGATGCATCCGCGCACGAAGTTGGCGTTGTTGATGTTGTGGCGCGTGTCGTATTGGGTGAAGAGGGCCTGAATACCAATCTCGGCACCGGGAGTCTGGTTGCCGAAATTGATGCGCAATTGCGTGATGGTACCGACCCATTTTGGGTGTTTGTAAACGGGAATCATGGTGTAATGCACGCCATCGGTTTCAATCACATCAAATTCCATGCGTTGGGCGGTGTCGAAGGAGGGAGAAATATCCGATGTCCATTCGAGGAAGGGTTTCGCGCCGCCGAGGCCTTTCGCAGTCCATCGCAGCTGGATAAACGGGGCTTGCAGCACCTCAACATTCATCGGTGGCGTGGTCACGTGGGCCTGGGCTTCAGTCAGCTTGAGTCGCCACGCGATGTCATCGATGGACTTGTCCTCTGCGCCTTTCAATGCCCAGCCGGTCTGGTCTTTCTCCTCCGTGGCGTGCCACCCCTTGGGTACGCCGGCCAACGAAAAATGCCAGCCCCAGGTGTTCGGGCCGCCCTGTTTCCAAAAAGGGAACGGCCAGCCCTGTTGATGCGCGATGGACGCGTGTTGATGGGTCGCGACGTACCCGTCTTCTGCCATTTGCCGATTGGACAATGTCGTGGCCCAGGATTTGCGAAATTTGTCGGACTGGTTGTCTGTGGTCACGGCGGGCCACAGACTGGGTCGCGTCAGCCATTCATCCCACAGCGTGGCTTTGGGGCCGGAGCCGGGGTAATGCTGCCAGTACAATTCCCGCAGTTGGTCCATCGACTCCTGATGGCCGGGCACGGTGAATCGCGGAAAGTCTTCAGGGATGGGCGACGACTCCTGAGCCATGTTGGCGGAGGTAGAGGATAATAAGAGTAATAGACTAAATAAGCGCATGGTGACTCTCCAAAGATTCAGCGTAGTGGAACTGCTGTATGCGCGTCAATACCCGAGCCAAAACTGTTGAACTATCTGGCGTTTGTTCTATATGATCCACCTGATTCGCTCGTGAATCAATTCCAATGTTTGAACTCTTACAGGACCCATTCATGTCATCATTATTCTTAGTTGCGCCGCCCACCGTTCCGCCACTTGATCCTGATTTTCGACCCGCTGTATTGGCGAGTCGGGCCTTTACGAAGGCGGTTGAGGAATCGGGGCATGGAGTCCAGCTAATTTTGGGACTGGAACGCGGCGATGGGTCGGTATCGCGCTTCGAGACGGTCGTTTTTGGAGACGACGCGGATCAAAATGATGAGAATAACCATTATGCGGAGCGCATTCTGAAATTTCTGCTGTGGCAACGGGGTGGCTGCACGATTTACGTGGGTGGCCCCTCGCATATTGGCGAATACCTGTCTGAATGTTACGCCAAAGACGGACTGCGCGAATTTGATCGGGTGTTTATGGGCGACAGCGTGTACGCGAAACCTTTCAGGGTGATCGCCTGTGCCGCCGAAGAGGTACCCGAAGAACGCGAGTCTTCTGCGCCACTCGGTCGTCATCTTGAAGGGTGCCGCATCGGCTTTGATCTGGGCGCGTCGGACCGCAAAGTGTCAGCCGTGATTGACGGAGAGACTGTTTACAGTGAAGAAGTGGTGTGGGAGCCGCGTAAGAATACGGATCCGAATTATCATTACAATGAAGTGATGACGGCCATCAAAACGGCAGCCTCGAAGATGCCTCGTGTGGATGCCATTGGCGGAAGCTCGGCAGGCGTATACATCAACCATCGCGCGATGATCGCTTCGTTGTTTCGCGGCATTCCGGCTGAAGATTTTCATGTTGTGCGCGATATGTTTCTGAAGATTGGTGAAGAGATGGGAGTTCCGATCGCCGTGGTGAACGATGGCGAAGTGACTGCGCTCGCAGGCGCGATGTCCCTCGAAGAAAACGGTATCTTGGGTATCGCGTTGGGGTCCAGTGAAGCCGGGGGCTACGTCACGACAGAAGGCAACATCACTGAATGGTTGAATGAACTCGCGTTTGCCCCGGTTGATTATAATCCCGATGCCGCGCGCGACGAATGGTCCGGCGATTACGGGGTGGGTGCGCTCTATTTTTCGCAACAATGCGTGTTTCGGCTGGCACCGAAAGCTGGAATAGAGCTTCCAGAAGGCGAGGGTGTGACGGATGCGGAGCGCCTGAAGCATGTGCAGGGGTATCTTGAAGATGGCCATGAAGGCGCGACGGATATTTGGCGTTCCATTGGCGTGTATCTGGGGTATACATTGGCACATTACGCTGATTTTTACGATATTAACCATGTACTTGTGCTTGGGCGATGCACTTCTGGACGCGGTGGCGATCTGATTGTGGATGGCGCGGTGGATGTGTTGTGTCGCGAGTTTCCTGCGCTGGCCGAAACCATTGCCGTGCAACTGCCGGACGAAAAGAGTCGCCGAGTCGGGCAGTCCATAGCTGCCGCGAGCCTTCCTCAACTGAAATCTTGAACTGCTGGAGAATTGATCATGAACTTTTCGCGGAAGTGCGCAGAACTTTACATTCCGGATGGTCTAAACGAAACGGAAGCGCTTGCACGCACGACGCATCTGGCGATTGGCGCGCATCAGGACGACCTGGAAATCATGGCCTATGACGGGATTCTGAAATGTTTTCAGCGGGCTGATAAGTGGTATACGGGCGTGGTGGTCACGAATGGCGCGGGTTCTTCGCGCGCGGGGGTGTATGCGAATTACACGGACGAGGAAATGGTAGAGGTGCGGAATAAGGAACAGAAGAAGGCTGCTGTCGTGGGTGAATTTGCCGCGCAGTTTTTGCTCGACCATCCCAGTAGCAATCTGAAGTCTGCGGATATTTCGGATGCGGCGGATGATATTCACGCGATTCTCGAAGCGACACGACCGGAAGTGGTGTACACGCATAATTTTGCCGATAAACACGATACGCATGTGGGTGTTACGTTGAAAGTTTTGGAGGCGTTGCGCCGTTTGCCGAAGGATATGCGACCGAAAAAAGTCTATGGCTGCGAAGTGTGGCGAGACTTGGACTGGATGGTCGATACGGATAAGGTGGCCTTCGATGTGTCGGCGCATCCCAATCTGCACGCGTCACTGGTTGGCGTTTTCGACTCGCAGATTGCCGGGGGGAAACGATACGATCTCGCGACGACGGGTCGATGCCGCGCGCATGCCACATACCATGAATCTCACGGGGCGGACGAAACGACGGGCACGACCTTTGCCATGGATTTGACGCCGCTGATTGAGGACGACCCGCTGGACCCACTGGTCTTTACGCAGGCGCACATTCAACGGCTCGCGGAGGATGTGAGCGAACGTTTCGGGCGCGTGAACAGCTAGTCCGAGTCGGGCAGGCGTTTGATGCGAATGTTCCGGAAGCGCAGCACGTTGTTGTGATCCTGGATGGATATACGGCCGTTTCTCGGACGACTGCCCAGGGCATGTGAATATTTATTCTCGGTACCATCCGGATTCTTGCCGATCTCCGTCCATCGGTCAATGTTCACGTCGTTGACGAGTTTGTGATTTACGCTGACCAGGATGCGCGGATTACGAACTTCGATACGCATGTGTTGCCATTCGGTATTTGGAAGCGCGGCATTTTCCGTTGGGGCTTGTGCATCGTAGAAGGCACCGAAAGCGTGGATGTCGGCGGGCTGACCGTAGCTGTCGAGCAATTGAAACTCGAGTCCGCGATTCATCGTGTCGTGTTCGGGCGACCAGATGTAGATCCCACTGTTGGCACCGGGCGTGTATTTTACTTCGAGTTCGAGAATGAAGTTGGCGAACTTTTCTTTGGTGCGCAGGTAGCCGCCGGATGGGACGTGTACCAATTCGCCGTCTTCGACTTTCCATTCGCCCGTTATGAGCGAGGGACGGGCGTTCGGCTTGCGCGCGTACTTTGGTTTTGGTTCCCACTTCTTCAAATCCCGTTTTTTGCCGTGGAAAAGCCATTCCCAGTCGCCGTCCGTGGCGAATGACGTGCTTGAAGCAGTCAACGTAACAATGATGAAGAGACTTGAAAGTTTTCGGAGCATCGACATCATGATTCCTTTATACCCATCGACTCAGCGTGTCGATAACGATCATCGCTGTTTCGTCCGGTGGATTCAGCAAGTTCTTGAGCGATCCCCAATTTTTCTGCAGCGCGAAATAGGCCGCGCCGGACATGAAGACAACCGAAGATATCAGGATGGTATTCCAGAAAAGTCGCATTCCGCCAGTAGGCATTTCATTGCCCATGTATGATTTCCGATTCAACAGCACGATGAAGCAGACGACCGTGATGGGCATCAGTGGCATGGCCAGGGTGGAAGCGGTAATGGCGAGGGGTACGGGGAAGGCAATCACTGAGCCGACAACTCCGACAGCGGGGACCAATGAGAACCACCATTTCGCGCGGCTGTCCTGGGCAAAACCGAACATTTCGCAGCCGATGAATCCGAGTGCGAGCATGTGGGTGATGATGGTCGAGAATCCGATGGCGAGTATGCCGCCGCCGATGATGAGACGGCCGAGACCTTCGCCGAGAGCGGGTTCGACCACGGGAAGAATTTCGCGAATGTCACGAACGCCATCCCCGATTGCACCGGCTTCGGGTCCGATGGTTTTCGCTACGGCGACAACCATGAGGCAGGTTGCAAAAATGAAGGGAACTGCCATGCCGGACAGCAAATCGAAGTATGCCAGTTCTTTGTGTTCCTTGTCCCACCCTTTTTCAAGCAGCGAATAGGGGTAGAGGAATATCATGTTGATGCCGACCGCAGCGGCTAACGCGCCTACGACGGGTTTGATGGCTTCCTGTTGCATGCCGTTGGCCATGAAGTCTTTGATGAAGGTGATGCCTGTGAATCCTGCGAAGAGACGTCCCCACTCAACGGACTCTCCGGTGAATACAACGATACCGAAGGCGAGCACGATGCCCCAGACCAAAGTCTTGATGATGCGTTCGTAGAGGCGTAGGCCCTTCGCGCCGGAATGATACAAGTAGACGACGCCTGTTGCGAGGCCGAGTAATACTACGCCGACACCGAGGCGCACGGCCTTACCTTCGAAGCCGAGTCCGACACCATCGGCAAGCGTCTGAACGCCGTTGACCGCCAACGAGTATTGGGGAATGTGCCAGAGAATTGTCGCGATGAATGCGCTGCCTCCCCAGATAATGGCGAAAACCGGGTGTAATTCGCTCTTGAATACGCCGTAGGAGCGTTCGCCGTTGTTGGTGGTTTGTTTGGCGACGCTGGCGAGAATGAAATAGCCGAAGACCATCGCGAGCACTTGCACCCAGAGGTATTTGTAGCCGAACATGGAACCGAGTACGGCGCACGAAGCAATCGAACCGCCGCCCAGAGTCATCGCGCTCTGCATGTAACCCGGCCCGGTCATTTTCAAATAACCCGCGACTCGCTGACCCAGCGGTTTGCCCGCGAGACCGGACACGTCTGGTGCTTCACTCATTCTTGCTCTCCTTAATTCGACAAATGTACTAACGAACGACGCGCGCGCCCTTCGTATTGATGGCTTGTTGTACTTCGGCGAGGCTGACCATCGATGTATCGCCCGGTGTGGTCATGGCCAATGCGCCGTGGGCTGCTCCGTAGTCTACGGCTTCCTGCGGGGTGAGTCCAGCGAGAAAGGCATAGACCAGCCCTGAGGCAAATCCGTCGCCGCCCCCGACGCGGTCAAAAATATCAAGGTCGGTATATTCGCGTGACTGGTAAAAGTTTCCGTCACATCCGAGCACTGCCGCCCAGTCGTTTCGCGATGCAGATTTGGCGTTGCGTAACGTTGTGCCGATAACGGAGATGTTCGGGTAGGTTTCGTTGACCTCAGTCATCATTTTTCGAAAATTCGCAGGGTCGAGGGAAGACAAATCGTCGTCAACACCATCGATTTTGAATCCGAGGCACGCGGTGAAATCTTCCTCGTTGCCGATCATCACGTCAACATAAGGCGCAATGGCACGATTCACTTCGATTGCCTTTTCATGGCCACCGACCGCATCCCAAAGTGAGGAGCGGTAATTGAGGTCGTAGGAAACGACAGTGCCAGCGGCTTTCGCGGCTTGTACCGCTTCGAGGATGAGGTCAGGCGTGGTTTCCGATAATGCGGCGAATATTCCGCCCGTGTGAAACCAGCGCGCGCCTTCTTCGATGAAAATTTTGGCCCAGTCGATGTCGCCCGGTTTCATTTTGGAGGCCGACGAGTTTGCGCGATCCGAGCAACCCCGCGCGGGACGTATCCCGAAGCCGCGTTCCGTGAAATTCAGGCCAACCCGTGCGTCGCGTCCGATGCCATCGAAGGCGCACCATTGAATATGGGAACGGTCCACGCCGCCCTGGGCAATCAGGTCATCCGTGAGATAGCCGACCTCGTTCTCGGGCAGGGAGGTGATTATGGCCGAGCGCAATCCGAAACATTTATGCGCCGCGCGGGCCACGTTGTACTCACCCCCGCCTTCCCATACCCGAAAATTACGCGCCGTACGCACGCGACCCTCACCAGGGTCCAGACGCAGCATCACCTCACCGAGGGAAACTACGTCCCAGCGGGTTTCGGATTGGGGCAAAATGGATAGTGAATAACTCATAAAGTGGATAAATCCTGGAATTTTAGCATCAACGGGTTCAATCATAGCTAAAAAAAGAGCCTATTTACAGTATGAAAGGTCCAATTTCGCCGAAACTCTCTTCAAAAGGGATTGACAGAGGTACAATTTCGCAATATAATACGAACGTTCGTTCGTATTATATCGCAGGAGTAATCAAGATGGCACCACGAAGAGCTGCCCGAGACGTTGCAAGTCGACGTGAACAGATATTGGATCTTGCCGTGGACGAAGCTTCCAGTCACGGACTTGAGGGACTCACGATCGGTCGGCTATCCTCTCTGGCCGGCATGAGTAAGAGCGGACTCTTCGCGCATTTCGGATCGAAAGAAGAGTTGCAGGTCGCCTCTGTGCAGCATGCGCGGGATCGTTTTCGCGAAGAAGTTTGGGAACGGGTGGATGAGATATCCCCCGGAGTGACGCGACTGCGCTCCATGCTACGAACCTGGATCGAACATATCGAATGCGGGGAGCTGCGTGGCGGCTGCTTTTTTGCGGCTGCCTCGTCAGAATTCGACGGTCGCCCTGGGCCGGTTCGCGACAACGTGGCCCAGCTCATTCAGAGTTGGGTGAAATACCTCGAGAAGGAAATCGATGTGGCATCCGGTATGGGTCAACTTCGTTCGGAGATCGAAACGAGTCTACTCGCCTTCGAACTTCACGCCTGCGTTCAAGAAGCGAATTTATATCGACAACTTTTCCGGCGGGACGATGCTTTTGATCTGGCGCGTACTGCAATTGATTCAAAATTACATTGGGCCTCAACAGACAAGGGGCGTGACGAACTGAACAGAGAAATCGTATCGACTGATGAAGGAGCTGGACAATGAGTACATCAAACGAAAACCCATCAACCATTTTGCGAGGCGCATTGAAAGGGAATGGCGCGTTTTCCAGCGTCACGGGCATCGCGCTTCTGGTGGCGGCGAAACCGATCGCCGGGTATATCGGACTTGAGTTTCCTTGGCTACTGACGGTTATCGGTGTGTCACTGCTGATTTTCGCGGTAGGACTATTCCGCAATGCGACCCGTGAAAAGGTCGACCTTACAGAAGCGCGCATCGCCGTAGTGCTCGATTCGGCATGGGTTCTAGGAAGCGGCGTATTGCTGATGACAGGTATGCTCAATACCACCGGAAACTGGAGCGTCGCCATAATTGCGGATATCGTGCTGGTGTTTGCGATCGCGCAAAGCGTGGGTGTGCGGCGGATGAGAACGGTCGGTCGGGTGGCCTGAGAGCGATAGCCGTTCGACTTTTCGATTCGAACTACTTCGTTGGTTCGCTCCAACTCACGGCCTCTTCGTCATCCCATTTCGGCAATCCTTGTTGCCAAGTTTGCCATGAGGACCGCATTCGCGCGAGCATGTCGCTTTGTTTTGGATCGTCGGCGAGGTTGTGTTTTTCGAGGGGGTCTTTGGAGACGTGGTACAACTCTTCGAGCACAGGGTCGGCGTCTACCCAGCGGATGTATTTCCAGTCCCGGGTGCGGATACCTTCGGAGGCAGGGATGAAGTTTTCGCGTTCACGGGCGAAGTGGTGTTCGTAGAACCAAGTGTCGCGCCAGGAATCGGGTTCGGCGTTGAGCAGGGGACGAAGGTTTCGACCTTGCATCTCAGCGGGGGCATCGATTCCGGCGAGCGCGGTGATGGTGGGGGCCAGATCGATGGTTAATACGGTTGCATCGGACATGGGTTGGCGGTCTTTGGACGCGACACGGGGGTCGTAGAGGATAAACGGGATGCGAATCGATTCTTCGTACATGTACCATTTTCCGGCGAGTCCGCGTTCGCCCAGGAAAAAGCCGTGGTCCGATAAGAAGAGAATCACGGTGTTGTCGGAGAGTCCTTTCCTGTCGAGTTCGTCCAACATACGTCCGATGGCCGTATCGATGCCAGTCACCAGCCGATAATAGTTTTTAACCGAGGTCTGATGATGCTCGGGATTTGAGAAACGTTTCTTCCAGCGCACACGAGCTTCCGTGTTGCGCACGAGTTCGGGTTGTGACTCATAGAATTTTTCATTCGCGGTCTCGGCGACGGGCATCGTGTCGTCCACGTACAAATCATCGAATACGGGGTCCGGCAGGAACTGTTTGGGATCCTGATCCTGCACGTGGGGCGCCTTGAAGCTGACGGAGAGGCAGAAGGGCTGGTCGTCGGAGCGTGTGCTGAGATATTCGACCGCATCGCCACCGATCAGCGAGGTCATGTGTACCGTTTCGCCATCGACCTCGTTAAAAAATTTCCCCTGTCCGCCGAATCCTTTGAAAAAGTCGAACTGTTCCTTCGGCAATTTGTTGCCCACGCCCCATTTTCCGACAAAACCCGTGTGGTATCCCGCTTCACGCAACAGGGCGGGATAACTTTTTGCGAAGAGGGCATCGGGAAGCGGCGTGGCGAAATCCTCGATGCCGTGGGTGCTTGCGTACATGCCGGTGAGCAGGCTGGCGCGACTGGCGCAGCAGATGGAGGTCGTGCAGAAGGCGTTTCGGAACCGGACACCGCCCGCTGCGAGTTTGTCCATGTTCGGTGTTTGAATGATCGTGTTTCCTGCGGCACCCATGGCGTCCCAGCGTTGGTCGTCGGAAACCAGCACGATGATGTTCGGAGGCGACGAATTGCTTTGCGCCAAGACCCCATTGGATATAACAAACGAAGTCATGATCAGAAAAGTAAGGTGAGCGCGTAACAATGGACATTTCTCCTTCGGGTGCCGACAGCACCAATATACCATCGTAGCGGTTTTAATCCCAGCGTATCACAGTTTCGGCTTGAAATATCCACGGCCCATGAGTAGGATCGACTTTGATGGGCAGGGCTGCCCACGATCCAAAATATGCGGATGTTCAGGAGAGATGTATGTACGGTAACGGCACTATTCGGTCACGGACACGAATTATCACGGGATTGACAACCGCTTTTGCGCTGGTATGTGTCAGCTTCACAGCGACCGCGCAGAGTGACGAAATCGAGAAACTTCGCGTGGAATACGATCAAAAGTTGAAGGAGCTTCAGGAAAATTTCGAGAAACAGCTTGATGCGCTGAAAGAGGAAATCAAGAAAGATGCTTCGGCAGAAGTGCCCGTCGCGCCGACAGTGGCCTCAGCACCGGACGGTAACGATTTCCGTGTTTATTGGAAAGATGGACTTCGCCTCGACAGTTACAACGGAGACTTCAAGTTGAAGTTTGGCGGACGCATTCAGAACGACTGGGCGTTTTTCAGCGAAGGCGACGAGATTAAGGCATCGGGCATCAATTCTCAAGACGGCACTGAATTTCGTCGCGCACGCTTGTTCATCGGTGGGATAATATACGACGAGTTCGAGTTCAAGGCGCAGTTCGACTTTGAAGACGGGGAAGCCGACTGGAAGGATGTCTACATCGGGGCCAATGCCGTTCCCATATTTGGCCAGATTAGGATCGGTCACATCAAAGAACCTTTCGGTCTTGATGCTCTGACCAGTTCGAAAGACGTCTCGTTTATGGAGCGCTCCCTCCCGAGCACGTTCGCACCCTTTCGCAATACGGGTATTGCCTTCGCACGCAGCGCTCTTGATAAACGTCTGGCCTATACCGCCGGCGTATTTAGGCAGACGGGCAAGTTTGGGGAGGGGCAAAGTGACGACGGCGATATTAACTTCACGGGTCGCGTGAGTGGAGTGCCGATCTGGATCAAGGAAGGTGATCGATTCCTGCATCTCGGCGGTGCAGTCAGCCACAAGAGTGTGAATGGTGAATGGAATATTAGCAGTCCCGCCGAGGCACACATGGCCGAAGACCTCGTTGGCGCTGTGGTCATGGCGGACGACGTGAGTCTGTACGGATTGGAGGCGGCTTACGTGCGTGGTCCGTGGTCGGTTCAAGGAGAGTACATGCTGGCCAACGTGAACGGGCTCACGAGTGCGGATGACGTGAATTTTGACGGGTATTATCTCCAAACCAGTTACTTTTTGACCGGTGAACATCGAAGCTATAAATTGGGTACGGGGATTTTCGAGAAGGTCAAACCGCATCGAAACTTTGGCTTCAAAGAAGGCGGTGGACCCGGTGCATGGGAGCTAGCCGCCCGGTACTCGACCATCGATCTCAATGACAAAGGCATCGTGGGCGGCGAGCTGGAAGACATCACTGCCGGTATCACGTGGTATCTCAACCCCAACATGAAGACCTTGTTGAATTATGTACACGGCGAATTGGATTTGGGTTCCGTGGATGATTCGGTGGATTATATACAAGCGCGATTCCAGGTGACCTGGTAACCTCAAGGAGAGTGTGATGAAAATGCAATTCAAGATCCGCGTGATGACATTTGGACTGGTGTGGGCAACCTGTATTCTGGCCATGGCGAAACCGCAGCCGGTCCAGACCATCGAGTTTGATGCGCCATCAGTAGATCGCACGATGAAATACAATATCGTACTCCCGGAAGGTTACAAAAAGTCAAAAGTGAACTATCCCGTGCTGTATTTGTTGCATGGTCTTACCAGCAACTATACCCATTGGGCATTGATGGGCGTGCCGAAATATGCGGCGCGTTACGACATGATCATCGTCATGCCTGATGTCGGTAATTCGTGGTATATCAACTGGGCGGAAAGCGACGAAGGTCAAAAGAATGCCTGGGAAGACTACATGATCAGCGACGTGATCGGACACGTAGACAAGAATTATCGCACCATCAACAAGCGTGAAGGCCGCGCGATTAACGGCCTTTCGATGGGGGGATACGGCGCGTTCGTGTTGGGTCTTCGTCACCCCGAAATGTTCTGTTCGGTCGGTAGTCACAGCGGCGCATTATCCTACGTTTCCCGGCATCGGGAACGCATTGAATCCGGGGCCACGGGTCCGACTCCTCGCAGGCGTCCACTCTCCGAGAAGCCCGCGAAATCGATCGGTATCGAGAATTTCAGCAGTCAGCTGGAGCGCACACCCAAGGGTACAGCATTCGTGACGGTAGAGCAGTGCGACGCCTACGATCCCTTTAAGCTGGTCCTGCAGATTCCCAAGGAAGAACTCCCGCATCTGCACATCGATTGCGGTACCGAGGATGGATTGATTCGATCGGCGCGCGCCATGCAGACCTTGCTCATCGAGAATACGATTCCGTTCACATATGCGGAGTCGAGCGGCGGGCATAAACCGGCCTACTGGACGCGTGAAGTCGCGCATTCCATGGCCGTGCAGTACAATGTGATCCAGCGAAACCTGGCGACACTTGAGTCCCGATAGCACGAGGCACCGGAATTGTTTCCCGAGTTCATAGTCGAGTTTTTTGCACAACACCAGAATTCGCTCTGGGTGGCGACGGTAGGTATTGACCTCGGTCTGACATTGTTGTTGTATCGACTCTACGGCAAGCAGGGTCTGTACGCCGTTATCGTGCTCAACATCATGCTGAGCAATCTGCAAGGTCCGAAGCTCACGACGGTATTCGGCATGCAGACCAGTCTGGGCATGATTATCTACTCAGGCATTTATTTCGCCACCGATATTCTCAGTGAACGCTACGGGAAACGTGAGGCGAACCGCGCGGTGATGATCGGTTTCTTTACCAGCATTATTCTGATCGCCATGATCTCGATCAGTTTGTTGTTCTTGCCCACGCAGGATCCGGGCAAAAAGGAAATGGCGGAGTCTGTCCATGAGGCTATCGGCACGTTGTTTGGATATGGCCCGCGTTTCGTATTCGGTTCGCTGTTTGCCTATCTGATCAGCCAGCGGCTTGACGTCTTTACGTTTCACTACCTCAAGAAAAAAACGAATGGACGGATGCTCTGGCTCAGGAATAACCTTTCTACGATGAGTTCGCAACTCGTGGATACCGTGATTTATTCGACGGTGGTCTGGTGGGGATTCTTTGACTTCAAGACCGCAGTGCAGCTCGCCTTTGCGAAGTATATCTTCAAGGTTACAATCGCCGCGCTGGATACACCGTTCATCTATTGGGCGCGCACGTGGAAGGTGCACGACAAAGACTGGTCCGATGCTGCTGAGACAACTGTGGAATCCAGGGACTAGCGCAGACCCGCATTGGCCTGATCGATGGGGGATGTCGCGTAGACCATCGTCTTTTCCAGCCCGTCCTCTCGAAACGGATGAATGGCCATGTAAGCATCGCTGGTCGTGAGTTCGTAGAATGATCGACGTGTCGGATAGCGGACGAGTGCCACGGCATGCCAATCATCGTCGCCCACGAATCGTTTTTCGACTCGGCCGTTGTATACGTATTCGCCACCGACTTCGCGAACCAATTTGCTGAAGGCCGACCCGTACTTTCCGTATTCCTTTGAACCACCGCCAGGCTTAAAGCGAAGCAGGTTCACCATCACGAAGGGCGCATCGGGATCGGCATCCATGAATTCCTTGCGGGCCGCTTCATCTGCACGAATGTCGTCACTCATTAATTCTTCCTTTCATGATGAAGGGTTGGAGACGGAGAGTCCTACAATCCCATAAACTGAATAGCACCGCCGCAGGCGACCAGCGAGAGGCCGGCCAGGGCGTGGGTGTATCGTTCCAGTTTGCCGAGCGGTACCAGTGAAATGCCGCCAAGCAGGATCGCGACAGCCGCCAGAATGGTGATAATGGTCGTTACCGAAAACGCCGCCGTTACCAAAAGCACGCCGGAAGTCTTCGCGACCGCCCATGCGCCGAGCATCAGAGGAATGAGGGATTCGCAGGGTCCAAAAATAAAAATCGTAAAGAGAATCCAGGGCGTCAGCTGTTTGCCGGGTGACGTATGCGCGTGCATGTGCGCTTTGGTGTGGGAGTGGCCGTGTTTGTGCACCTCGCCGTCGTCATGGACGTGCGCGTGTGCGTGAACCTTATTTCGTTTGGCTTGCACGACTCCCCATACAAAATACGCGGCACCGAGACCCATCAATAACCAGGCGGCCACACTGCCCCGCATATCGTGAAACGTTGCCCAGCGACTCTCGCCCCAGTTGGACGCTATCATGCCGATGCCGACCAGGACGAGTCCGATTACAACAGAGGCACTCACATGGCCCAGTCCGCAGAGAAATGTGATGATGGCTGTTTTTTTGCGCGACCAGCCCTGCGCCTTGGACATCATCACGAAGGGGACGTAGTGATCGGGTCCGAAGATGGTGTGCATAAAGCCGAGCGATGCCGCCGTCACAACCAGCGTCACGATGCTGCCCGTCTGTAATGCTTCTTCGACCATGGAGGAGTCCTTCTCAAGTGAAATCGCCGCAAGGGCGTTTGGTAAAACAACTTAACCGATGTAGTCTATTGCATCAGAATGTACGTTGTCCAACACCGATTCATCGTAAAAGGGTGGAATACCAACGCTGTGAACAAATCCCGAACACTTCCTAAGCCTTTTCGAGCAATACAGTTAGCGTTGGACGCGATCCGGTGGATGTTCCTAATCCTCGGTATCAAATGCCTCGGATTCATCGTGTAATTTAAGATCGCGCATCGGGTTTTCTTTGTTCAGCAACTTGTTGTGGATATAGAAGGCCGCCGTAAACAACGCGACCGCAAGATTCAAATCCCAGATGACCGTTACCGCTGTAGTCCCCGCGACAATCAGAATTTCCCGGTTCGTCACGAAAATCGGCTCGTCGTCGTGGCGACTCAGGAATTCGTGCAGGGCGACGCTGGGACTTCGGAAGAGTTCCTTGAAATAGAGGCGAAGGGGCAACCAATCGAAGACGTCATATCCGATCTTGACGAGGATTCCTGCGAACACCGCCTGCGGAATCAGGTTGATGGCGTCCTGAAATAGAATCATTTCCACCAGCGCGAACACACCCACCAATACGCCCGCCAAACGCATCGTTGCGCGTTCGTTGACGATCAATACGCCAGATTGGGAGACGATGCGTATGATGCACACCGCCAGGCGTTTGTACAAACCGGACAAAATTCATCTTTCGCTTGAAAAGTACACGGAGTTGAGCAGGAGATTTGCAGAAGGCTACCAAAAAGCGAGCGAAGAAGAGATGATCCAGGAGCTCCGTGTCGAGCTTGAAGAGTACCAAAAGTGC
>JAYGCN010000306.1:0-67442 GCA_046583315.1 Candidatus Hydrogenedentota bacterium | reverse complement strand
AAATGGAAATGTGTCGTATCATGGAACTGACGGCAACTGGTCGTCCATAGGCGAACCCGAGCCGGAGCCGGGCTGGAGTCGGACAGGATATGCGGACAGCGCGTGGACGGCTTCGAAAGTAATCGGGCCTGTTGGCGCCGATGCCGTGACCTGGACGAGCGCTGTGACCATGGCTGCAGTTGAGGACGCAGAGGAATATACCTTTGATCCGACGCCGGTAGCAATTCCAGTCGACAACCTCAATCTACTGCCCGGCTTCAAAGCGCAGAAAGTATACGAAGTCCCGCGCGACAGTCAGGGCTCCTGGGTCTCCATGACCAACGCTCCGGACGGTGGTTTCTTTGTCTCCGACCAGGGCGGCGCGGGAATATATCATGTGATGCCCTCTGATATACGAGATCCGGAATCGCGCACGAAAGTCACACCGATTCCGGCACGCATCTCCGGCGCACAGGGCATGTTATGGGCCTTCAATAGCCTGTATGTCCATGTGAACGACGGCGGCAAGAGCGGGCTCTACCGCGTGACCGATAGCGACGGCAACGGCGACCTCGATAAAGTTGATCGTCTCATGCGAATCAAAGGCAGCGGGGAACACGGTCCGCATGCAATCATCTTTTCTGAAGATGGCGAGAATCTCATCATTAACGCCGGCAACCACACCGATCTTCCCGAAATTTCCGGCAGTCGCTTGCCCTCCAACTGGGATGAAGACCATTTACTGCCCCGCCAATGGGATGCGAACGGACACGCTAAAGGACGCATGGCACCCGGCGGCTGGATCTGCAAGGTATCACCCGACGGTCAGAACTGGGAAGTCATCAGCAGCGGCTACCGCAATGAATACGACATCGACATGAACCCCGAAGGCGAGATTTTCGCCTTTGACGCGGACATGGAGTGGGATCAGGGTTCGCCCTGGTATCGGCCCACGCGTATATGTCATGCCGTCAGCGGCAGTGAGTTCGGTTGGCGCGGCGGTACAGGGAAATGGCCGACGTATTACCCGGATAGCCTTCCGCCCGTCGTGGACATTGGACCCGGTTCACCGACCGGTATCGTGTTTGGTACGGAGTCGAAATTTCCGGCGAAATATCAGCAGGCCCTGTTCGCGTTGGACTGGACCTTCGGCACGATCTACGCCGTTCACATGACACCTTCAGGCGCTTCGTATGTCGGCGAGAAAGAAGAGTTCGTGTCGGGTTCGCCCTTGGCCGTGACGGACACTACCTTTGGTGCGGACGGCGCATTTTATTTCTGCGTCGGTGGACGCGGTACACAGTCTGCCCTTTATCGGGTCTACTACGATGGCCCCGAATCCACGGAGCGCACGCCGCGCAGCGAGTCCCAAGACACGATTGATGCACGCAAATTGCGTCGCAGCCTCGAAGTTTTTCACGGAAAAATGGATTCCAAAGCGGTCGATACCGCGTGGGCGTATCTCAGTCACGAAGATCGCTTCATCCGGTATGCCGCGCGTCTCGCAATCGAATCACAGCCCGTGAGCGAATGGCGTCGTCGCGCGTTGCGCGAGAAGAATCCGCAGGCCGCCATGCTTGCGCTCATCGCGTTGGCACGTCAGGGTGACGAAGGCGTGCAGGATGATATTCTCGATTCGTTGGACCGATTCGATATCCTGTCGCTGGACGAGTCGGTTGCACTCGGCATGATGCGCGCCTACGCCTTGACCTTCAGCCGCCTTGGACGTCCCGATCAATTTGAAATCGATCAGGTCGTCGCGAAACTTGATCCCCTACTACCCTCTTCAAACGACACGCTGAATACCGAACTCGTTCGCGTGCTGGTGTATCTTGATGCGCCCGGAATCGTTGACAAAGGCATGGAATTGCTCAACAACGCACCGCCGACCGTGATGCCGGATTGGGTCGAACTCATCAAGCGTAACAACAGTTATGGCGGCACGATTCAGGCCGTGATCGACAATCCGCCACCGGGTGTCGGCATTAACCTTGCGCTGATGTTGCGCAATGTACGTTATGGCTGGTCAATGGAGCAGCGTGAAGACTACTTTAATTTCATCAATGAAGCCTCGAAGTATCCCGGCGGTTCGAGTTACCCCGGATTCCTCACGAACATTCGCGACGAAGCACTACAAAACTGTTCGGATGCAGAGAAAGTGGCGCTCGCGCCGATCACTGGGCAGTCGCTGGAGTCGTTGCCACAATTTGATATTTCCGATCCAATTGGACCGTATCGCGAACTGAATCTGGCGGACGCGAAAAGCACCGTGCGCGATCGTCATCTGAATAGTCGCGATTTTGAGAACGGTCGCAACGCGTTCTTCGCCGTGGGTTGCGCTAAGTGTCACCGATTTGACGGACTCGGCGGCGCGGTTGGTCCCGATCTGTCGAGCGTAAGCGGCAAGTTCTCGATTGCCGATCTGCTTGAAGCGATTGTTGAGCCGAACAACGCCATTTCGGATCAGTACGGCTCGTCACTTGTCGAAACCCACGATGGCGACCTTTACGAAGGCCTCGTGATCGACGAGTCCGGCAGTAAAGAAGAAGGGGAGATTCAGATTTACACGATCGATCCGAATGCCGACCCGATTCTAGTGAAAACCGCCGACATCAAATCCATCGAAGACTCGCCCATTTCACAAATGCCCGAAGGATTGCTCAATGCGCTCAATGATGATGAAGTCCGTGACCTAGTCGCGTATCTGATGTCCCGAGGAAACAAAGACGACTCGATGTTCAAGTAAGGCAAGATTGTCACGTTATTGAAGATACGAAGTATCAATCGGCTTTTCTTTGCTTCTTTCTTTTCACCCGAAAAGAAAGAAGGAGGTACTTTATGCGGTTCATAGCATTCTTTGCACTTATGACGTTTGGTTTCTCTGTAACTGCAGAGAAACCAAACGTCCTGTTCATCATCTCTGATGATTTGTCGGCTGAGGCTTTGGGTGTGTATGGGAACGCGCAGTGCACCACGCCGAACATCGACCGACTCGCGCGCGAAGGCGTTCGGTTTACGCGGACCTATTGCCAGTTCCCGATTTGTGGACCCTCCCGCGCAGCGTTGATGTCGGGGTTGTATCCCGAGGTCGTGCAGGTGATGCGGAATTCCGATTCCGAGAAATTCGAGTCGGTGATGGGCAATCGTCCCTCGATGGCAGAGCATTTTCGCTTGAACGGATACTACACCGCACGCACCAGCAAGATTTATCACATGCGTGTGCCGGGCGATATTACCGCGGGCGTGGACGGACCGGATCATGTGGAGTCCTGGAGCGAGAAACACAATTTCAAGGCGCCCGAATGGATGACGAAAGGCGAGCACGAACACCTGAGCAACGAGAAACTGCGTTTCGAGCCGGAGACGCATTATTCGTTGGGATTCGGTAGCGCGTTTTATGTCGTAAAAGGCGAGAGCGATGGCTTCGAGCAGCCGGATGTGCGGGCGACTTCGAAAGCGATCGAAATAATGTCCGAGCATAAGGACGATCCTTTCTTTATGGCCGTGGGACTTGTGCGTCCGCATGTGCCGCTGGTTGCGCCCACGTCCTACTTCGATGCGCACCCGCACGAACAGATGCAGCTACCCGTTAAAGTCGCCTTCGACTGGGACGATCTTCCAAAAGCAGGCATCTCGCGCAGTTCACGTAGCCTCGGCATGCAAGGCGATCTCGTCAAGCAACGCAAATCGTTGGCCGCCTATTATGCATCCGTCTCATTCATGGACGCGCAAGTCGGACGCCTGCTCGACGCGTTGGACGAGCTCGAATTGCGCGACAATACCATCGTCGTGTTCATGAGCGACCACGGCTACCACCTCGGCGAGCACGATTTTTGGCAAAAGGTCAGTCTGCACGAAGAGTCCATGCGCATACCTCTTATTATTTCCGTGCCCGGCGTTGCACCCGCGACCGCGACGACTCTTTCCGAACAAATCGATATCTATCCGACGCTTGCGGAATTGGCCGGACTCGACATTCCCGAACATGTCCAGGGCCGTAGCCTTGTCTCCGCGCTGAGCGATCCCGATGTCAGCCTGCGCGAAGACGTTTACGGCGTCACCGGCAGAGGAAAAATGTTGCGCACGGTGGATTGGGCGTACATTCGCTACTCCAACGGCGAAGAAGAATTATACGACATGATCAACGACCCGCAACAATTCACCAACGCCGCGCCCAACTCCCAAAACTCCGACGCCCTCGAGCTCATGCGCCAACGCATGGACAAACGCGAAGCAAGCGTGCGAAACGCTAAACTGCCCTAACGCAAAGACGCTGAGGGGTACTGCCGTAGGGTATATTGAATGCCCTCCCGTAAGCGCTTCCGTCCGCCTGTTGTCATCCTCAGCTTGACTGGGGATCTTGCATGCCTAGGACTACGCTCGAAGCACAATCCACGAGATTCCCAATCAAGTTGGGAATGACACGTTGGGAGGTCGTCGATGAGGGGGTCTTTGCGGTGGTCCCTCTCCTCTATATACTTGACAAGGGCGTTGCACGTTCCGTGGGAGACGGACTGGGGAATCAATGGGTTCCAGGAATGGACATTCGGGTTTGGATGGGGAAAAGGGGGATATGGGAAACAATAGGGCGAGGATTGTAATGGTTTGATGTGATTTGGGTTGTGAATGTTAATTGTTTACAGTTTTTCACCACGGAGGCGCGGAGAAGTGCGGAGGAAGAACGTGAAACCTGCTTTAATTAACCGCGGATGAACGCGGATAGATTACGAATCTATGCCGTGATACGCTTGGTACAAGAGGTAATATTCCATTAGATTGGCCATAGCGAATACAACAGGCTCCCAAACAGGATAGTCTCGGTGCATCGTTGCACAAGCCCTCGGATTGGATTCTCGAACGATACGAAGAGCATACCGAGGATGACCGAAACACCTACTATTCCGAAGGTATAATGAATTGGCTCAGATAATCCAAAGAGACACATCGCCCCGCCTGCGTATTCGATCCCACCTCCCAAATTATGTATTCCCTGCCGAGTTGTACCTGTGTAGGGAGAGCCCACGTCGCAAGGAAAGAATGAGGCAACAAAATAACCTGTCGCTATACATAGGGCGAGACCAATTTGAAAAGGATTGGACGAAGGGATGAAACAGGCAACACCCGCGACGGCCAATGACACCGGAAGAAACACACCGAATGCCACTATTTTTTGATCTCTAGAGCCGTATTCGCCCAATTCGCTAATGGTAAAGCGGATGTGACTGTATGAATCCTTCCGTCTCCCAAAAATGATAATCGCGAGGATGAGATATGCGGAAGCGGTCGATGCAAGTATTAGAGGTATCAAATTGTCTGGAGCTCTCAGTATTGTTTATTATGCACTATTGAGAAGATTCCCTAACTCTATCGACTCAAGCAGGCAGAATCTAGTTTCAAGATAATTTATTGAAGACGAATGTCTCCAGTAAGGGAGAAGCGTAATGAAAACGTCGATTTGTACTCGGTGGCTGACATATGGCGTGTTCGCAACTCAGTTTATATTGATCTCGGTTGTCGCCCACGCGGCGGAACGGCCGAATATTCTTTGGATTGTTAGTGAGGATAATGGGCCTCATATGGGGTGTTATGGGGATGGGTTGGCGGTTACCCCTAATTTGGATGTTCTTGCTGCTAAGGGTGTGCTTTATCGGAATGCCTGGTCGACGGTGCCGGTTTGTGCTCCTGCTCGGACGGCGATTATTACGGGGATGTATCCTTCTTCTTTGGGCGCGGAGCATATGCGGAGTTTGGCGGTGTTGCCGGAGCGTGTGAAGTTGTATCCGGAGTTGTTGCGCGCGGCGGGGTATTATTGCACGAACAATGCGAAGGAGGATTACAATGTTCCGAAGCCGGAAGGCACGTGGGATGTGTCGTCGCGGAAGGGACATTGGAAAAATCGCGCGGAGGGTCAGCCGTTTTTTGCGGTGTTCAATTTTGGGGTGACGCACGAGAGTCAGATTCGTAAACATCCGCATGACGCGATACAGGACCCCGCGAAGATGGTGTTGCCGTCGTATTATCCGGACACGCCGGGGACGCGCCGGGATTGGGCGCAGTATTATGACAAGATGACGGTGATGGATGCGCAGGCGGGCGCGTTGTTACAGGAATTGGAAGACGCGGGATTGATGGACGACACGATCATCATGTATTACGGCGATCACGGGGTGGGACTGCCGCGGGGAAAACGCTCGACGTGCAATTCGGGATTACAAGTGCCGTTGATCGCGGTTGTGCCGGATAAATTTAAGCATCTGATGCCACAGGATTATGTGGCGGGCGGTGAATCGACGCGATTGGTCAGTTTTGTGGATCTCGCGCCGACCATGTTGACGCTGGCGGGCGCGGAAGTGCCTGCGACTATGCAGGGCAAGGCGTTCTTGGGTGCGACGAATCTGCCGGAGAAGAAATATTTATTCGGATTGCGCGGTCGTATGGATGAGCGCGTGGATTTTGTGCGGGCGGTTCGCGATAAACGCTATGTGTATGTGCGGAATTATCTGCCGCATCTGCCTCATTTGCAGCACGTGGCGTATATGTATCAAACGCCGACAACACAGGCATGGGCCGCGGCGTATAGGGCTGGAACGTTGAGCGAGGAGTCAGCGTATTTCTTCGGGCGACGGGATTCGGAGCGGCTCTATGATTTGCAATCGGACCCGGATGAGATGCATTCGCTGGTGGATTCGCCGGAGCATGCGGAGGTATTGCAACGGATGCGGGGAGCGTTGAAACGTATTCAGTTGGAAACGCGGGATACAGGATATATTCCGGAGCCTGATATGCGGATGCTTTATGACGACGAAATTCTTCGTGAGTTTGCGTTGGATGATGACAAGTACCCGCTGGAATTGATTCTGGATGTGGCGGAACGGGCGACGCGCGAAGAGCCGGATGTGGAATTGTTGAACGAACTCGATAACGCGCACCCGGTGGTCCGCTATTGGGCGTTGATGAGCATTCTTACGCGGACTACGGCGAACGTCGAATATCCTCCCGAAGAGTTGGCCGAAGGGGAGGAACCGAACAGCGCGTTCAAATTGTATTCGCACAAACGTATCCTCGATCCGAATGTGAAGTTGAATGTGTTGGAGGCGATGCTTGACGATGAGTCCGCCGCTGTGCGTATTGCGTCGGCCGAGTTATTGGCCGAATACGGCAGTGAACGGCAGCAGACACGCGCTTTGAATGCCTTGCTAGAGTTGTCAGATGTGGACGACTACCATGTGCAGGTCGCCACGTCGGCATTGAACGCGATTGATCATCTGGGGAAACTTGCCGCGCCGATTGGGGCTGAAGTCGAAGCTTTGCCAGTGAAAGGTGAGAATGTTCCGGGACGTAATCGGATGTATGTGATTGATTTGAAGGCGGCAATTGCGAAGAACTTGGAAACGCCTTAACTGCCCTTCTTTTCTTTCTGGGAAGAAAGGTCCTGCCGGACGGTATATAAGCAAAAGAAAGACCGACGGATGCTTTGCATCCTCAATGGAGCACGATGCTACTTGCTGCGGCGTGGGCAGAGGACCAGGCCCATTGGAAGTTGTAGCCGCCGAGCCAGCCGGTGACGTCAACGACTTCGCCGATGAAGTAGAGTCCGGCTACGTTTTTGCATTCCATGGTTTTTGGGGAGAGCGCGCGGGTATCGATGCCGCCGCAGGTGACTTCTGCTTTGGAATATCCCTGTGTCGCGGCGATGGGCAGGGTCCAGCGTTGAAGTGTTGAGGCCATGACCCGGATTTTTTTATCGGTCATCTCGCTGAGGGGTTTGGACCAGTCGTTTAGCTCACAAATACGTTGCGCGAAACGTGCCGTGACTTGTCTCGCGAGGAAATCTTTGGGGAGAAGTCGCGGTTCATCGGATTTCAGCTGGAAAAGTTCGGCTTCGAGCTTGCGTCCAGGGAAAAGGTTGATGGTGATGGGCGCATCGTGATCGCGGTATGAGGAGATCTGGAGGATTGCGGGACCGCTGAGTCCGCGATGGGTGATGAGTACGTTATCTTCGAAGCTGGTTTTGTTGGTAGCGACATTGGCATTGAAGGCGGTGCCTGAAAGATCGGAAAGGGATTCCAGATCGTCATCGTTGAGGATGAGCGGGACGAGTCCGGGTCGCGTAGGGATGATGGGGATGTCAAACTGCTCGGCGAGTCGGTATCCGAAGCTGGACGCGCCCAATTTAGCGATGGAGAGGCCGCCGGTCGCCACGACGAGCGCCGATGATTCGAAGGTGCCCTTGTTGGTGGTGATGCGATACGCGTCTGCGTTCTCGACCGAACGCACTGTGCACTCGGTCTGAACATCCACCTTGGCGAGTCGGCAGTCCTTGAGCAATGCGTCAATGATGAGCTGTGCGGATTGGTCACAGAAGAGTTGTCCGAGTTTTTTCTCGTGATACTTAATCTTGTGCTGTTCGACGAAAGCGATAAAGTCTTGCGGGGTGTAGCGGGATAAGGCGGAGTAGCAAAAACGCGGGTTTTCGGAGAGAAATCGCGCGGGTTCTGTGTAGATGTTGGTGAAGTTGCATCGTCCACCGCCGGAGATGCGGATTTTTTTGCCGACGAAATCGTTGTGTTCGAGCAGGAGGGCGCGTTTGCCGGATTCGCCGATTTTCAGGGCACACATGAGCCCTGCTGCACCCCCTCCTATGATGATGGCATCGTATGGGGCTGTGTTACTTGGCAAGCTCGACCCGGAATCCGCAACGGATTTTTTCGAAGTGGAGATAGACGGTCGCGGCGTTCTCTTCGAAGTCGGTTACGCCGAACTGCATCCATTCTTCGTGTTCCGCGGTTTCCGGTTTGGCGGCAACTCTAAGGACATCGGATTTTGCGTCGTAACCATCGGAGCCATGGCCGATGAAGGCTCGATTGAAGATGAAGATCCATTGGTCTTGCTCGGGCAGTATGAACAGCGCGTAGTCACCAGCGGATAGAGCTTCGCCATTGATGAGTATGTCGTGTTCAAAGCTGATGACGGTGCGTTCGTTCGCTCCGGCGCGCCAGACCTCCCCGTAGGGAACAAGCTTGCCCCAGACTTCGCGACCCTTGACACCGGGTCGACTGTATTCGATTTCGACGAGACTTTTGCCGATCATTTGTTGGAGGTAGTGCCAAGGACTTTTTTGTGCGCCTTTCGGGCGTTCGGCCAGGGAGCTCAAAGCCGTAGCACATAGTACGACGACGATAGCGAGAACTTTCGTGAATTTGGTCATCATGGTTGGAATTCCTTCAAGTTAGTCATTGATCGTCACGTGAATTTTGATAAGGTCGCGGCCTTTTTTGTCCCAATGGTCGATGGCGGCGGGGGCTTCAGCGAGGGGTACGGTTTTGGAGATGATCTTATCGATGGGCAGGTTTGTCTCGCGCAAGGTCCGGATAACGTCTTCGAAGTTTTCATGTGTGGCGTTTCGCGACCCGCGAATGTTGAGCTCCTTTTTTACGAAGAGCGCGGTGTCGTAGGAAACGTGTTCTTTTGCGTATCCGATGTAGACCACGCGCCCGGTGTAGCAGACTGCGTCGATGGCGGCGGTAAAGGTGATCGGCAGTCCGACCGCTTCGACTACGACGTCGGCTCCCACATCAGCGGTAAGTTCCATGACCCGTTTCACAAGATCGGTGTCTGCGGAATTGATGAGTTCGACCGCGCCGATTTCATTGGCGACATCGAGTTTATGATCGTCGATGTCCACGGCGACGACTTTGGCACCGCGTGCGACGGCTCCGGTGATGACGCTCAGGCCTATCGCCCCACAACCGATGACAACGACGGTGTCCGTATGGGTCACTTCGCCGCGCTCGACGGCATGAAAACCCACGGCCATGGGTTCGATGAGTGCGGTTTCTGCGTAGGAGAGTCCATCTGCGGGAATGAGTTTTTGCCAGGGCTGGGCGAATCGTTCGGTGAATGCTCCTTCGCGCTGGACGCCGAGGGTTGCGTTGAATTCGCAGGCTTGATTGCGTCCGTTTCTGCATGCCCCGCATTTACCGCAGCTGGTGTAGGGGTAAACCGTGACTGTATCGCCGATTTTGAAGGTGTCGGGAACGTCAGAGCCGAGGGCTTCGATGGTCGCGGAAATTTCATGGCCCGGCACGCGTGGATAACTGACCAGCGGATTCACGCCGCGATAGGAACTGAGGTCGGTGCCGCAGATGCCCATGGTTTTTATATTGAGCATGACTTCTTCGGGCGCGAGATCGCCGGGCGGGTCAATTTCGATGATGTGGGAGTGGTCCGGTTTGTCGATACAAAACGCTAACACGATTGATTCCTTTTTGTGGAGGGCCTATAATCTTCTGATTATACCAGTCAATGAACTTCAAAGGAATCTATTGTGTCTTCTATCAAATCCTGCGTGACTATCAGCCTCGTCGAACAAGCCCGGAGCGGCCCTTTCGTTTTTCATGACGATTTCGAGCAGGGTTGTGTTGAAGCTGCGAAATTGGGATTCGATGCCGTCGAACTTTTTGCGCCCGACTCGGACGCGATTGCCATGTCGGAAGTGCTGGCGTGTACTGCGAAACATGGACTCGAGCTGGCTGCGGTGGGTACGGGCGCAGGAATGGTGATTCAAGGGTTGTCGATTTCCGATGAAGCGGACTCAAGACGGGCGTCGGCTTGTGATTTTGTGCGCTCCATGATCGACTACGGTGCGCAAGCCGGGGTTCCCGCGATTATTGGGTCAATGCAAGGCGAAGCAGACTCAGCGGAGGGAATTGACACGGCGAAGGAACGACTGGTTGCCTCGCTCATGGAATTGGGTTCTTATGCGAGAGAGAAAGGGCAGATGCTCCTGATGGAGCCGCTCAATCGATACGAAAGCAACCTGTGTAACACCCTGGCGGATGCGGTAGCCCTCATCGAAAAATCGGGCTCGCCGAATGTGAAAATTCTGGCCGATCTGTTTCACATGAACATTGAAGAGGTCGATGTGGCTCAGTCCATACGCGATGCCGCTGATTACGTCGGGCATGTACACTTTGCTGATTCGAATCGAAAGGCGATTGGTTTCGGGCATGCGGACATCGCGCCCATCGCCGCCGCGCTCAAGGAGATCGGATTTTCGGGGTACGCGTCGGCGGAAGTTTTCGCACAGCCGAATTCAATCGAAGCCGCTGCACAAACCAAACGCGCCTTCGATGCGTGTTTCGGATAGGGAGATTAGAGAATGCTGAAACATACCTTACTCCATCCCAAGATTAACGAAGTGCTCGGCCGCGCGGGACATCACGCGAAGATTCTGATTGCCGACGGAAATTATCCGGCGTCCACGACGCTGGGTCCGAACGCGGAGTTGGTGAGTCTGAATCTCGCGCCAGGACTGGTCACGGTTTCGCAGGTGTTAGAAGTTCTGTGTACCGCCGTACCGATCGATATCGTGAACACGATGGGTATTCCTGATGATGATCCCTATGCTTTGGAGGGTGATCCACCGGTATGGAATGAGTATCAGGATATTTTGAAGGCGCAGGAGTCGGATTTGGTTTTGGTGGCCATTCCGAAGTGGGATTTTTATGAGGCCGTTAATTCGAACGACCACGTGCTGACGATTCAGACGGCGGATCAGGCCTTGTGGGCAAACGTATTGCTGAGCGTGGGATGTAGGGTGTAAGCATGGAAAAACGTGCACTCGGAAATACGGGCATTGAGCTGCCGAAAGTGAGTTTCGGGGCCTCGTCGCTGGGCCAGGAGTTTTTTCGCATTGAGTTGGACGAAGCGATACGCACCGTGCGCACGGCGATCGATTGCGGCATGAATTATCTTGATACTTCGCCGTTTTATGGGCGGGGCATGTCCGAAGTGCTGCTTGGATTCGCGTTGCGCGATGTGCCACGCGATGATTATCTGTTGTGCAGCAAGTTGGGACGCTATTCGAAGGAACATTTTGATTTTTCGGCGAAACGTGTCGTGGAAAGCGTGGATGTCAGTCTCGAACGATTGGGCGTGGATTATCTGGACGTGTGTCTGGTGCATGATCCGGAATTTGTCGAGACATCGCAGGTATGGGAGGAGACCCTGCCCGCATTGCGTAAGGTTCAGGAGCAAGGTAAGGTGAAATTTGTCGGCCTGTCCGGCTATCCCATGAAGAATTTCACGGATGTGTTGGCACATGCCGACCTGGATGTCATGATGACCTACAATCATTACACCCTGCAGAGTCAGAAGGCCGAAGAATTGATTCCTCTGGCGCAGGAACGCGGTGTGGGGCTGATGAACGCGGCACCCTTCGCGGCGCGAATGCTGACCAATCTGCCGTTGCCGCCCTGGCATAAGGCAACGGAGCTGGTGCGTGCGACTACGAAGAAAGCGTCCGAGGCGTGTGCCGCGCGAGGCGTGGACATTGCGCAGTTGGCGGTGCAATTCTCGTGTGCGAACCCGGCCTTCGCGACGTGCGTCGTCGGGTCAGCGAAATGTGCCGAGGTAGAGCAGGTCGCAAAGTGGGCAGAACTGCCTATCGACGAGGAACTGCTCGCGGAAGTGCTTCAGATTCTTGAGCCTATCCATAACTGGCATTATATTGAGGGACGTCCGGAGAACAATGATCCGGATTGCGATCCGGACGCGTAGAGTTTTTAGCGCAAAGAGTTCGAAGGACTAGAATAGATGCCAGTCATCGTCATTACGACAATAATCGATGCCGAGAGAGAACGTGTCTTTGATCTATCCCTTAGTATTGATGCGCACGTGGCATCAGCTTCCAGGACGAACGAGACGGCAGTTGATGGAAAGATTTCTGGACTGATAGGAATGGGTGAGGAAGTGACCTGGCAGGCGAGGCATTTCGGCGTGACACAACGTTTGAGAATAAGAGTTACCGATTTTCAACGTCCATCAATGTTCACTGACGAAATGGTTTTCGGGGCTTTCCAGTCGATGCGACATGTTCATCAGTTTATCGATAAAAATGGAAAAACCGAAGTGACGGATGAATTCCGTTTCCGTGCACCCTTCGGGATTTTGGGACGCATCGCAGAGAAGGTTTATCTCACAAGATACATGCGCTCTTTCCTTGGTTGAACGGAATCGAATTTTGAAGGAGCTCGCAGAGTCAGACGGATGGGAGGAATTCTTAGGGGAAGGCACTGGTGATGTTGGAGTCGATTGAGAACTGGTCGACATCGAAGGATGTCCGGAGAACGACGACCCGGATTGTGACCCGAACGCGTAAGTTTTAGTGCAAAGACGCAAAGGGCGGATAGAATTGAGTGGGGTTGTCTCTCACTCGACAACCGCTACGGTTTGTTCTTTGGTGGCCCTGCCGGATGGGAGTTCCATGATGCGGATGCTGCGGAAATGGATTTCGGCGCCTTCGGATTCGAGACAGAGATAGCCTTTTCGGATAGAAGACTCACGCATTCCGTTCACAAATTTTCCGTTTATCGAAAGCTTTATCGTGCCATCGACACAAACCACGTCGTAGGTGTTCCATTCGCCCTTGCCGTTGCAGCGCAGTTCCCAGGATTGACTGCGTTCGCCGCGGGGATTGTCCGGGATGGCCTTGACGCCGTTCGCGCCGAAGAGCTCGCCGGAGATGTATCCGATGGGCGCGGGATTACCTTTTTTGTCGCGGTGTTGATTCGGCCAGTCGAGTTCGAGCATCTGGACTTCCATGCCAGCCGGCAGGGGGCGATCCTTCGGGGTAGTGCCTTCACTCCACACGAACACGCCGGAGTTCCCGCCCGCTTCCATGTGGCGCCATTCGATATGCAGGATGAAATTTTCGTATTGTTTCTCGCTGCGCATCACGCCGATGGGCAATCCACTACACACGAGTAGGCTGTCTTTGACCGTCCACGTCTTGGGACTGGTGTTCACGTCGACCCAGTTGGTGAGATCTTTTCCGTTGAACAGATCTACCCATTCCTGCGCTGAGGTTATCGCAGGTAGTGTGCAAAAGATTAGAAGAGTGAGTAGTTTTTTCATGATGTTCTCCGATGTTATTTCAATGTAAATGCGATGACGTAGTCGCCTTTGGGGCTCTGGCCTTTGCCACCCCCTCCAGCAAAAATGACGATGTATTGTTTTCCGTTTGAGGCTTCATAGGATATGGGCGCGCCATGTCCTGCGGCTTCAAGTTGGGTTTCGAAGAGAGTCTCTCCCGACGCGGCACTGAAAGCCCAGAATTTTCCGTCCATGGATGCAGCCGCGAAGACGAGACCGCCTCTTGTGGCCGTTGCGCCTCCAAAATTCATCTGGCCCGTAGCTGTTGATTGATCGAGACGTTCTTCATCGCCCAGCGGTACCTGCCAGACGAGTGTGCCGTTATTAAGATTGAGTTTCGTGAGCGTACCCCAGGGTGGTTTGATACCGGGCCATCCGCTCTTGTCGCGAAAGTGGCGTGCGGCCGGGGATGCGCCGAAGGGGCTTTTACTCATCCGCATTTTCGAGAAGTAGGGGAGTTCGTTGGCGGTGACATACATGTACCCGTCGGGACTTACTGATGCGCCGGACCAATTTGCGCCGCCGAGTTGCCCGGGAAGCACGATGGACCCTTGTTTAGAGGGAGGCGTAAAGAGCCCTTCAACACGCAGTGAGCTAAATTTCTCAAGGAGGTTCTCCGCGTCTTTTTCATCGAAGGCCAGGAGATCGGACTCCTGAAGAAACTGGCGGGCAAATGCGGCGGGCTTCGTGGGGAAGGGTTGGGTTGCAGCCGCCGCTTCTCCGGGAATGTTGCTCTTCGGTACCGGACGCTCCTCTATCGGGAAGACTGGTTTTCCGTCGCGTCGATCGAAAAGATAGACGAACCCGGTTTTGCCTACGACGGATACAGCGGGAATCTGTCGTCGATGGACCGTGAGATCCACCAGATTCGGTTGCGCAGGCAGGTCATAATCCCAGAGATCGTGGTGTACGGTCTGGAAATGCCAGACGCGTTTACCGGTTTTGGCGTCGAGCGCGATGAGGGAATTCGCGAAGAGGTTGTCCCCATGTCGATCACCGCCGTACTTGTCGTTGTTGGGGGCGCCAGTGGCCAAATAGAAGTGACCGTAGTCATTGTCGACGCTGATGGCAGTCCACGGGTTGCAGCCGCCGCGGTTCTGCCAGGAATTTTCTGTCCAAGTGTCGTGACCGAATTCGCTGGGTTGCGGGATTGTATTGAAGGTCCAACGCAGCTCGCCGGTATGGGTGTCGAAGGCCCGCACCGGCACATAAGGAACGCGTTTCGTGAAGGTGTCGTCCATGCCGTAGGGTTGAACGAGTACATTTTCGTGGATGGCGGGCGGTGAACTGAGGAATAGATATCCGCCGCCCTCGGGAAGGCCGTCGCGCAGGTTTATGTGACCGTTCTTGCCGAAGGTCGGGTCGGGTTTCCGGGTGTCGATGTCGATGGAATAGAGCCGTCCGTCGCGTACCGGCAAAAAGATCCGTTTCTTGTCGCCGGACGACCAGTAGGTGACCCCACGGGAGGCGAGTCCACCTGCGCCGGTCTCTGTATTGGCGAGAGGCGGGTCTGGAGAGAAGCGCCATTGTTCTTCGCCGGTGATCGCGTCGAGTGCGATGAGTCTGGAAAACGGCGTGATGAGATAGAGGATGCCGTCGACCATGAGTGGCGTACATTCGGCGTAGTGGGAGCCGCCCTCGCCGATGTCGCCGGTGCGGAATGTCCATGCGCGCTCAAGGTTGGCGACGTTTGATGCGTTGATCTGAGCCAACGGTGAGAAGCGTGCGCCGCCGGGATCGTGGGCGTAGTGGTGCCATTCGGTGCGCCAATTGTCTTGGGCCATTACGATTGCAGGTAACAGTAGACAGAGCATCACGGCGCGACGGATAAATATCATTGTGCCGGTTCCGTCATGCCGAGGGGGCGTATGTTTGTTGCAGGAATATCGTGAATTGAATCACCGAGATCGGCACGGGCATCACCGAGCAATTTCCGTAGTTTCGCAATGATTGCCCGGCGTTCATCGGTCAGGCGTTCATCGTGGCGCTCATTTCTGGGCAATAGGTTCTTCTGTTCACCGGGATCGGTGGGCAGGTGATAGAGGGCTTCTTCAAGCATGGTGTCAGGGTTCTCGAAACGTCGATAGATGTCTTCGTGGCGCAAGGGGAGAGAAACGCGCAATTTCCAATCGCCACTGCGGACCGCATGCAGTTCGGTTCCGTGGTAGTAGTAGAAGGCTTTGTAAGGAGAGGTCGCGCCGGGTTCGTTTTTGAGCAGAGGCAGAATGTTGTGGCCATCGATGATCCGGTCGTCTGGAACTTTCGCGCCAGTGATGGCGGCGATGGTGGGGAGCAGGTCCATGGTGGAAGCCATCTCTTGGGTGACGGTGCCCGCAGGAATCACTGCCGGCCAGCGCATGATACCGGGGACGCGCATACCGCCTTCGTAGGTCGTGCCTTTACCCGCGCGAAGGGGGAAGGCGTTCCCGCCGTGATCGCCGAATACCAGCCAGGGGCCGTTGTCCGAGGTAAAGACGACGAGTGTGTTGTCGGCGATATCGAGGGCGTCCAGCTCGTCGAGAATCTGTCCCACGCCCCAGTCGATGGTTTCGATCACGTCGCCGTAGAGGCCGCCTTCGGAGATGCCGTCGAATTTCGGCGAGACGAAGAGAGGAATGTGCGGCATACTGTGGGCGAGGTACAGGAAGAAGGGTTTGTCCTTGTTCTTGCGGATGAATTTGAGCGATTCCTCGGTGTAGCGTTCGGTAAGCGTAGTCTGATCGGCGGGTTCTTCAATGACTTCTTCGTCGCGAAGGATTGGGCAGGGTTCCATGTCGTTTGAGTAGGGGATGCCAAAGTAGGAGTCGAAGCCATGGCGGGTGGGGAGAAACGGTGGAAGGTGACCGAGGTGCCACCTTCCGACCATGCCGGTTGCGTAGTCCTGTTCCTTGAGCATTTCGGGGATGGTGATTTCATCGGAATGAATGCCCCCCCGAGAATTCGGAAACAGCACCATACCGCCTTTGCCTTTACGTTTACCTCGTGGCATTCGGGCCATGCTGAGGCGGTGGGGATAGCTTCCGGTCAGGAGTGCTGCACGGGACGGCGTGCAGACCGGTGCCGCCACGTAAAAGTCGGTGAAACGGATCCCCTCTTTGGCGAGGCGGTCGATGTTGGGCGTCTTGATTTGGGGTGCACCGTATACTCTGACGTCGGCGTAGCCCTGGTCGTCGGTAAATATGATGATGATGTTGGGTTTCTCCACAGCGTGGGCCGTCGCGGTGACTGCGAGAAATAGAATCGTGAGAATTCGGGTCATGGTCGCCTCTTCAGGTGAATGTTAACGTAACCCGTATGATGCCGAATTTCGGGCTAATTCTCAAGGGGAGTGATGTATTTCATCTCTTTCAGCAGTTCCCAATGAAAGTCAGAGGCATTCTGTAAACCTTCTTCGGAAATCTTGTCGAGCGTATCGTGATTGGTGTGGTAAAAGGGTGGGGACTGCATCAGACAGAAGATCTTCTTGTCGCCGCAGACGATGAAGAGATCCGCGATGCAGGATTCGCGAAACGTGACCGGAGCGGTCATGAGCCCGGTGTTGGTGACGAGTTTGGATACGGGGTTGTGGATTTCCGGCCAATCTTCGTCCCCGACATACGCCGCGCGGTAATTGTTCAGGTTTCTGGGCCACTTCGCCTTGCCCGACATGTCGCCGTGTTGCGCATCGAGGTGTTCGAGCAGGATAACGGACTCGATGGAGGCGTATCGTTCCGGGTCAGATGCAATCAGTTCGTGCATGCCCGCGGCTTCGTCGTGGTGGGCGCTGATGCCCGCGAAGATGAAGGATACGTTTCGTTGTTCCTTGGGAATTTTCGAGAGTCGTCGCGCCAAATCTACGAGAACGGCCAGGCCCGTGGCATCGTCACACGCCCCCGTGAAAAAACTGTCGAGGTGGGCCATGAGTAAAATCGTCGTTTTTCTGGAGCCTTCGAGATACCCGACGGTGTTGAGGGCTTGTTGTTGAATGTCACTCGGGTAGCTGAAGGCTGAGGAGAGTTTTTTGTTCGTTTCGATGGCTTCTTTCAGTCGTGCGCCGTCTTCGGCATCGATGCAGAATGAGGGGATGGGACGAATGCTGTTCTCGAAGAAGGTGTCGGGTTTGGAGTAGGGCTTATCGACCGGCACAACGACTTGCCATTGTCCCGGAGGGGTAGGCAGCGAAAAAATGAATCCTGTGGATCCAGCCGCGATGGCTTTTTGATAGAGCAGATCGATGCGCACACTGGTACGCGCCGGGCCATAGGGCATTTTGGCCTCAGCGAAGGCCCATTTGTCTTTGGCGATGGTCCAGTCATCGTGTCCCGTGACGTTGACGACTTCGTTCAGCGGTGTATCGAGTGGAAACCGCGCGTCGAAGGGAGCGGGCATGGCACTGGTGAACAGCAACCCTGAATCCGTCTCCAGTTTCCAGTTATCGGGGCGATGCGCGTTGAAGGTAAAGTCCTCAAGGGTGACCCGGTCGACGTAGGGCTTGAGTTGATCGTGAAGAATTCGGGCCGACGCGCGTTCCGCTTCGCTACCCCCAATGCGACCCCAGAGTTTTTGCGTATCGCGACTTTTTTCAGCCGCTTGCACATGCGGTGTGGCGAGTTCGATGAGGGTTTGTGCCTGGGCACCTGGAAATGCCAGGCCTGCGATCACCATGATTCCGAATAATGTGGAATAGTTTCTCATGTAAGCTTATCGAGTCGGTGCGTCGCGGTAGGTGAGCGGTGCTTTCTGGCCGGGTTCGAGCATGGCGGAGTATTGTTCGTCTTCGAGGCGTTCGTTGAGTTCGGCTTTTGCATCGGCCATGAGCTTTTCATCGTGTGCGATATCCCACGCTGTAGCCGCGAGGACGCGTGCGGCGAGTATCATGCCTTTACGTCCGATTTCAGTACCGCCTGCAGCAACGGCTTGCCACGAGTGGGCTGGCGTTCCGGGTACCCAGCACGCGGTGCGCAGACCCGTCGTCGGCACAACCCAGGACACGTCTCCGACATCGGTTGACCCCTTGGAGGTTTCGCCTTTGCTGTCGTTCACGTCTTTAATGGACTCGATGGGTTTCGGTGAGGCGAGCGTTTTCTGGATGGTTCTCGCGAAGTCCATTTCTTCATCCGTGTAGCTGAGATCAGCGAGTTCCTGAAGATTACCCAGTGTCACACGGGATAACACGTCATTCGGCAAGAGGTTGTGGGTACCTGCGAGAAACTCGACTTCGACTCTGGTTTCGGTTGCGAGTGCCCCGGCATCGGCGCACAGAAGTAGCCGTCGATACAGATCCTTCACGACCGACGCGTCGGGGTGTCGAACATAGTAATAGACTTCAGCGAAATCCGGCACGACATTCGGTGCCGCACCTCCGGACGTGATGATGTGATGAATGCGCGTGTATTCCGGCGTGTGTTCGCGCATCAGTTGCGCGGCGTGATTCATGAGCTCGACTGCGTCCAATGCGGAACGGCCTTGTTCAGGAGCTCCGGCGGCATGAGCAGCTTTTCCGTAGAAGCGAAACTTTGCGGCGATGCGTGAAAGGTTGCTGGGGTCTCCCGCGCCGTTGCTTGCCCCCGGATGCCAATGCAGCATGATGTCCACGTCGTCGAAGAGTCCATTGCGCACCATGAATACTTTGGCGGCTCCACCTTCCTCGGCGGGGGTACCGTAAAAGCGGATGGTACCGGGTTGCTCACCTGCTTTAATTTGTTCGGCGATAGCCATGGCGGCAAGCATCGAGGCCGAACCAAAGAGGTGGTGTCCGCAGGCCTGACCGTAACCGTTCTCGCTGGCTTCACGCGGGCTACGTGTCGAGACGGCGTCTTGGGCTAGGCCGGGAAGAGCATCGAATTCACCGAGGATGCCGATGACGGGTTCGCCCGAGCCGTAGGTGGCGGTGAAGGCGGTGGGGATGTCAGCGACACCAGTCTCGATGGTGAATCCGGCTTTTTTGAGGGTGTCGGCCAGCAAGGCGGACGAGCGCGTTTCCTGATAACCGGGTTCTGCCCAGTTCCAGATGCTCAAAGCGACAGCCCAAGTATCGTCGTTGAGGCGATCAATGGAATCGTTCAGCGCGTCTTTATCCGCATACGCGGAAATAGAGAAGATGAACGCTGCAATGAATGGTATCAGCTTTTTTGCCATGGAGACCTCGTTTGGGGTGTATGAATGGTTGTCAGTTTATAGATAGAATGTAGACGAAAATCAAACGGAGAATCAATTTTCAGCGCGGTTTCAGATTTTGGAGAGTGCCGCGATTTCACTGAAGGGTTTGGACGCGATGAAAATGGTTTTCAGTTCATCGCCGAGCCCGTCTGCCATGGATTGCATGACTTCCAGGGTATTCCGATAGGCTTCTCGCGCATCGTCGAGCCGTTCTTGAGTGGTGCAAAGTTCCGCGATTGCCCGGTATGTTTTCCAGAGTTGCGGGGGATTCTTGATCTTTCTAGCGATGGTCAAGGCCTGTTCAAGTGCGATATCCGCGTTGGTCAGGTGGCCCTGTTGGTGAAGCGTGGCTCCTTTGAGGCGTAATCCTTTTACTTCGTTCTTGGGTCGGTCGGATTTTCTTGCGACGTCTATGCAGTCTTCAGCGTATGCCAGTGCTTTCTCAAGATCGCCACGAATTCGCCAGAGTTCACCGTAGCTGTGGAAGCAATGGGCGGAGTAGTTGTTGATGGACATCATGTCGACGGGTTTGGGATTTCGCGCGATGGCTTCCACCCACTGAAAGTGTTCCTCGGCCTCGTCAAGTTTTCCAAGTTCAACCAGATTGTCGCCCAGATTGAGGCGCGCGTTGCTTTCTACTTCGGAATCAAGTGTGTCGAAGTCGCGCGCGGTATTGATTCCCTTCGTGTTCCAGGCGATGGCTTCTTCGAGATGATGCACTTCGCCGTAGATCCATCCGATGGTATTGAGTATCCGAATGAGATAGAAGACATTGTCGATGCGGTCGGTGAACTGATGCGCTGCCTTGAGTCGACTCAGTGCTTCTTCGTATTCGCCCTTGCCGCCGAGGGAGAGGCATGTGACCCATTCGCAAATGATTTGCGCGACCAGTACCGAGTCGATCTGGGGGCGCCATTGACTGATGGTCAGGATGGAATCATCGAAGTCCGCTTTCCAGTACTGACCCAGAGGCAGGAAGGCACCCCATAGTGCCTGAAAAAAAGGTTCGTCGACGGTGGATGCAAGTTTCGTAATTTCTGGGATGAGGACGCGTGCTTCTTCATGATGCCCGGTAACATTGAGATTAGACCAGAGGGTTACCGTCGCGGAAAAGCGTGCACCTGGAAACTCATCCGCTGCGAGCTCGATTGCTTCGCGTGAGGTGGCTCGGGCGGTATCAAACTGATGGCCTTCCCATTCAACGTAGGAGCGTAGGGCGAGGGCAGAGCCCTGTCTGTAGCGATCATCATGATTCTTTCCATATTGAATGACCCGGTTCAAATCCTCGATGGATTCCTCGAATTCACTCATGCCGAGATAGAGGACGCCGCGTTTGTGTGCGATTGATGCGAGCTCGTCCTGATTATCGATTTTTTCACACAGATTCAGTGCCTGCTGATAGTAGTCAATCGCCTCACGGTTCGCATACGCGGCGACGGCTTTATCCCCTGCTTTGACGAGGTAGTCGAGCGCCGGTTCGTCGTCTTCGGCCAGCGCATAATGGTAGGCGAGGGCCTCGTAGTGGTCAGTAAGCCGTTCTTCGAAGAGGGTCTCGATGGCCATTGCCACGGTACGATGCAGTTCTTTGCGCCGTTCGATGAGCAGCGTGGAGTACGCGACATCGTGGGTGAGCGCGTGCTTGAACATGTAGGCCAATTCGGATTGGTAACCCGTTTCATAAATGAGTTCGAGCGATTTGAGCTGGTCGAGCGAGTCGGTCAGTCGATCTTCGAGATCGGAGATTCGGTTCAGGAGTCGCACCGTGAATTCGCGACCGATGACCGAAGCGAGCTGCATGGCTTCGCGGGCTCCGGGTTCAAGTCTGTCGAGCCGAGATAGAATTACCTCGTGAATGGTGTCGGGAATTCTGATGGATGCGACGTTTTCTGCTTCCGTAGCATCGTCGCGATTCAGAACCCCCGTTTCTTCCAGGGAACGAATGACTTCTTCGATATAGAATGGATTACCGTCCGCTTTCTGGGTAATGACATCTTTTAGGGCTTTGGGTATGTCCATTGAGCCGAAGGCCGCTTCGGCGATACGATCACTTTCGGTGGGCGGGAGCTGTGTGAGCGCGAGTTGGCTGAAATAGGAACGGGCACCGATGGATGCGGCATAACCGGGCCGCGCGGTAAGCAGCATCAAGACGGATGTATTCCCAACGAGATCCGCGAGCATGTTTACGATGTCTTCGGAGTGTTCATCGATCCAGTGCAGGTCTTCGATGACCATAACGACTGTTTGCTCGCGCGAAATGGCCCGTAAAAAGGCCCGGAAGGCATCGAGAAATCCTGCGCGGCGAACCATGGGGTCCATGTCGGTGAGACTTTCGTCCCCGTGATCGACGTTGAGCAGATACTTGATGTACGGCGCGGTAGCCTTTTCGTCGGATTGCCAATGGCTGACTCCGGCATCAATCTTTTCGATGATTGCCGTTTCTTCGTCGGTCTCGGTGATGCTAAAAGCACTCTTCAGCAGGTCGATGACGGAGAGAAAAGGAATGTTGTCGCCGAATGAAATACATTGACCCGATAACCATAGCACGGTGTCGTCGGCGATGGATTTACGGAACTCGAGTAGCGTGCGAGACTTGCCCATGCCCGCCTCGCCGGAAAGGAGCACCACTTGACCGTGGCCTTCGGATGCTTTCTTGAGGTATCCCTGCAAATTGGCCTGTTCCTGATCGCGCCCGATGTAAGGCGTGAGCCCGCGCTCAACCGAAAGTTGAATCCGCGTATGGATTTCTTTTTCGCGCAAGGCTTTATACACGTGAACGGGTTTGGACTTCCCCTTGATTTCCTGTTCGCCCAGTGATTCGCATTCGTAGAAATATTTCACGGCTTTGTATGTGTTCTCTGAGAGATAGACCGTACCGGATTCGGCGATGGACTCCATGCGTGCCGCGAGGTTTACCGTGTCACCGACTGCCGCGAATTCGAGATCAAGATTGTCCGATATCTTCCCAATGACCACCGGACCCGTGTTCAATCCGACGCGATAGCTGCATTCAATAGGCAGTTTCTTTTTGACATCCGCCGCATATTCGGCGAGCGATTCCTGCAGTTCGAGCGCCGCCGCGACCGCTCGGCGGGCGGAGTCTTCATGCGCAATGGGTGCACCGAAGAGTGCGAGTACACCGTCGCCTGTAAACTGGTTGACCGAGCCGCCGTAGCGTTCCACAGCGGTCTGCATGCGTGCGAAACACCCCTGCATCAAGTTGTAGACTTCTTCCTCGTCCAGTGCTTCCGATATGGGTGTGTGGCCGACAGCATCCGCGAAAAGAACCGTGACAATACGGCGTTCCCCTTCTGCGGCGCGTGGAGGTTTCGTGCTGGAGGATGGTGGTGGCGAGGGTGTTGGGGAGCTGGATTCCACCTTGGTTCCGCAAGAGTCGCAGAAGCGCGCTTCGGGGCGCAGCACCACGCCGCAAGATTCACAGCTTCGTTCCAGGGCTGTTCCGCAGGATTCACAGAATTTCGCCTCGGGCCGATTGCTATGTCCGCAGGATGAGCAGTCCATTTAGTAGGTTCCGCTATTTGATCGTGTTGTAACCGTGTACGTTCATGTCGATGGCGTAGAGTCCCATGCGGGAGGTCATGAACAGCGTCTTGCCGTCCTTTCCACCGAAGCCACAGTTCGCGGGCATCTCGGGCACCTTGATCATTTCAATTTTCTCGCCTTTGGGATTGTAGACGTGTACGCCGCCGACCCAAGTGAGGTAGAGGTTGCCTTTTTCGTCAAGCGTAACGCCATCGGAGCCCAAGTTCGCGAACTCTTTCTTGTTGCTCAGCGTTGCGTCGGCGTTGATGTCGAAGGAGAATATTTTTCCCGAAGTGGATGCCACGTATAAGGTCTTGAAATCGAGCGAGCCGACCACGCCGTTGGGTTTTTGCACGTCGGTCGTGACACGGGTGATGGATTTCCGGTCTGGCGAAATGTAGTAGACGTGCTCGCCGTCCTGTTCGACCGGGTGCGTGAAGAATTGGTAGCGGGGATCGGTGAGGTAGAATCCTCCCTTCGAATCAAACCACAGATCGTTGGGACTGTTCAGACGTTTGCCTTTGTACTTATCGACGATTGTTGTAAGCTTTCCATCTTTGTCCATCATCGTGACGCGTTGGACGGTACCCTCGCAGAAATAAAGATTTCCGTCCGCATCGAAATTCAAACCGTTCGCCCCACCCGTATTTTCGCGGAAGAGTTTCAGTTTTCCATCGACGGTCCAGATGTAGACCTTGTTCGCGGGAATATCCGAGAAATAGACGTTGCCTTCCGGATCGGCGACAGGCCCTTCGATGAATTCGAAGTCACCGTGGAGTTTTTTGACCGTTGCACCGTCGGCAATGAGGGATTCCTGAGCACTCGAAAATGCGGGTATACCAAGGATAAGTACGCACAGGGAAAGGAAATATTTCGGATTCATAGTGATGATCTCCCAATTAGGCTACATGTTACGAAAGATGCAGTATACCGCTGGAGTCGGGGAAAATCGAGTCAATTCCGTTTGATGTTGAAGGTGTCGTCGATGAAGCGATAGGCCTGCTCGCGGGTGGTCGGCGGGAAATCGTGTTCGCAGTCAGGATGCACGGCTTGCAGGTCGTCCGAGGCATCGTAAAGGGCATAAACAGGGGCCGCAGCCTTGATGCAGTCGTATACGCCAGAGACTTCGAAATTCGCGTCGTGCAGCGGTGCGCTGATGAACACGCGCCGCGGCGCGATGACCCCGAGGATTTCCGTGAAGTCGAAAGGCATCTTCGCAGGATCGCGATCATAACGTTCGGCAATACGCGGCATATACCCTTTATGACTCCAGCCCGTGAGGTCGCCACCCTTATATTTGGCGAAGCTGTTGAAGCCGCAACTGGTGACAGCCACCTTGACGCGATCATCGAAGGTCGCCAGATAGAGCGCGTTGTGTCCACCTAGTGAATGCCCGATGACGCCGAGTTTTTCAGAATCCACATAAGACAATGACGCGAGTACGTCCAGCGCGCGGCGATGGTTAACGATGCCTTTGGCGGTCGCGCTTGCATATCCCATAGCGTAAACGCCGGGTTTGTATTCACCGAAACCAGGGTAGTCGGGCGCAAGCGTCACGTATCCGCGCTGGGCGAGTTCTTCGGCGTAATTACGGTTCGCTTTGTCGACGAGGCCCACCACCATGTCTTTTCCGTCCGGGTTGGTCGGGTGCGGACAAAGCATGGCAGGCGCGGGCACACCCATATCATTCGGCACCAGCAAATAGGCCGGAACGCGATCCCCGGGCTCCGGTGTGTACCAAATTTTATGGCGCGTGTAACCGTCCCCATGTATCGTCGCGGCCAAGTCGTATTCAATATTCAGCGGCGCGTCCGATTTCGCTGGAATGTCGCCCATGACGAGTTGCATATTTTCGAGAATATGGTTTCGGCGGATTTCCCAGTCTGCAATGGATACGATAGGTCGCGAAATCCCGTCCTTGTCGTTCAGGATCATCAGATCGGCGTGGTTCTCGTAGGTGACGGCGGCAATCAGGCTAAGAAATATCGCGAACATGGACAAATTCCCAATTTGATTCGATTCGATTGAGTATAGAAGTGGGCGAATCGAAGTTCAACTGAAATGGAGTGGCAAAATTTGATAGTCTCGACGGGTGGTTGCTTAATCTTGAACAGAAAAGAGGGATAGAATTATGTCTGGTTGCAGACTTGCGGGCCGCGTGGCACTTCTTATGCTCACGCTTACAGGATGGAATATGGTCGCGAAGGCCGAGTCAGTGCCGATTCGTAGTGGAGACCGAATTGTGCTGATTGGGTCCACATTTATTGAACGGGACGTGCGTTACGGGTGCATCGAGACGCTGTTTACGTCGCATTTCAGGGAGTACGACCTGACCTTTCGAAACCTCGGCTGGAGCGGCGACACGGTCTATGGGATCGCCCGCGCGAGTTTTGACTCCCAAAAACAGGGGTATGGAAGATTGATCGATCAGGCAGCGGCTGCTGAACCGGATCTGATTCTGGTGAATTACGGCAATGTCGAATCCTTCGAAGGTGAGGGCGGACTCCAGAATTTTCTCGACGGATACAACAAGCTGCTCGACGACCTCGATAAACTCGAAGCGCGTATCGTTCTGATATCCCCGATCCTTCAGGAAAACCTCGGCGCGCCGCTTCCTAATCCCGCCACACACAATGAAGATGTCCGCTTGTATACGAAAGCCATTGGCAAACTCGCGAAGGCGCGCGACTATGGTTTTGTGGACATGACGGAACAGCTTCCGGTGAGCAACGAACTGACCAGCAAGCCGCGTACGGACAACGGCCTGCATTTTACCGAGGACGGATTCTGGGAAGCGTCTATCGCGCTGATGAGTGGACTCGGCTATGATACGAAGAAGCCGAACATGAAAGAAGTCGGTGATTTGCACGCGGCGATTCTGGAGAAGAACCGACTGTTCTTCAATCAATGGCGTCCGCAGAACGCCACCTACATCACCGGGTTCCGAAAACATGAGCAGGGCCGTCATGCTGCAGAGACACCGATGTACGATCCCATCATCGCTGAACACGAAAAGAATATCGCCGCCTTGCGTAATGCACTTCCAGGAGAAGCACGATGAATCATTCAATAACTAAATACACGCTTGCACTTGTCGCGACCGCCACATTTTCCGCTTTCGCTCAGGATTCGATGATCACCATTCCAAAACCGGATGTATCCAAAGAACTCGGGGCCTTTGAAGTGGCCGACGGCTTCGAAGTCAACCTCTTCGCATCCGATCCCATGATCGCGAACCCGATTCACATGAATTTCGACTCGATAGGTCGGCTTTGGGTCGCCGGAAGCGCCGTGTATCCGCATATCGCTCCGGGTCAAGAAGCAAACGACGTGATTACCGTGCTGGAAGATACCGATGGCGATGGCGTTGCGGACAAGTCGACCATTTTCGCGGACGGTCTATTTATTCCGACGGGTATCCTGCCCGGCGACGGCGGAGTCTACGTCGCTAACAGTACCGAACTGTTGCACATGAAGGATACCGACGGCGATCTGCACGTAGACGAAATCCGCGTCGTGTTATCCGGCTTCGGGACGGAGGACACGCACCACATTATTCACACGCTTCGTTGGGGCTACGACGGCCTGATGTATTTTAATCAGTCGATCTACATTCACAGTCACATCGAAACGCCCCACGGCGTGCGACGACTCAACGCGGGCGGTATCTGGGCCTTTCGTCCTGACACAATGGAATTGGAAGTTTTCGCACTCGGCCTGGTGAATGCCTGGGGACATCATTTTGACCAGTGGGGACAGCATTTCGCCACGGACGGCGCGGGCGGACATGGCATCAACTACATGTTCCCCGGCGCTGCCTACATGACCGCTTATAATATGCCCCGCGTGTTGCAGGGACTCAACCCCGGGCAGCCGAAGCATGCATCGTTGGAAATCCTGAGCGGACGCCACCTTCCTGAAGACTGGCGCGGTACGATGGTCACCAACGATTTCCGCGGACATCGCGTCAATCGCTTCTTGGTCACCGATGAGGCCGCCGGCTACAGCTCGGTCGAACAACCGGAAATTCTGACATCGAGTCATGTCGCGTTTCGTCCGGTGGATGTCAAAATGGGACCGGACGGCGCGATCTATTTGGCCGATTGGTATAACCCGATCATTCAGCACGGTGAAGTCGACTTCCGCGATCCGCGTCGCGACCATGAGCACGGCCGTATCTGGCGTGTGCAAGCCAAGGATCGTCCGTTGCTCGTGCAGCCTGATTTCAAGAAGGCCTCGATTGATGAACTGATCGAAATTGTGCAGGCACCCGAAGAATGGAATCAGATTCACGCGAAACGGGAACTCAAAATTCGGAATCGGGACGAAGTACTTGCGAAATTGAATGCCATTCTTGAGTCGTTGCCGGAAGATAAAGATAAGAACGTACTGTTGCGTCTGCAATTGTTGTGGATCTACCAGACGCTGGACGAAGCCAGTCTGCGTCCGTTGGCTCATGTGACGCGCTCCAGCGATTATCGATCCCGCGCGGCGGGTATTCGCGTGTTGTCCGAATGGAAAGACAAACTTGACCTTAGCGACGATGACTATCGCGGCGGTCTCAGCGATTTGGCGACGGATGGTCATTCGCGCGTGCGCCTTGAGGCCGTTCGGGCGTTGGCCAGACTTGGCGATGCGCAGGCCTTCGATGAAGCGATGGGTGCCTACAAGTCGGACATGGATAAATTTCTTGAGTATGCGTTGTGGACCACGGTGCGCGAGATGAAGCAGGCGTGGCTACCGGAAGCAGAGGCAGGTAATCTGCGTTTCACTGAAGATAACGATGCCTACATATACGCGCTTCGGGCGATTGATTCCAATGAAGCCGTGCCGCAGTTGTTGACACTTTTTGCCAGCGACGATCTTAGCGCGAAGCAGCAACGAGATGCCTTGGCCGGAATTGCAGCCCACGGTTCGCGGGTCGAACTGGGAACGGCTGCCGAGCGGATCTTCTCGATACAGAAAACTGTCGAGTCGCATCGTATCGCCCTGTTGAATGCTCTCGTTTCTGCAAGCAAACGTCGTTCGGTGTGGGTCAAGGGTGACTTTGATGCGCTGGGCGAAGGTCTGGACTCCGGCTCGGATGCGATGCGTATCGCCTCGCTCAAAGCCATCGGAGCATGGAAGTTGACCCAATTATGCCCTGCTGTGGAGAAAATCCTCGGCGCGAAGAAGACGCCGGAATCGGTTCGTGATGCGGCGATGACGGCATTGGCAGGCATCGGTGACGAGAATACCGTCGAAATCCTGGCGAAGTATGCCGGGCGACGCAATGATACTGCAACGCGGACCGCAGCCATTCGCGCGATGCTGGAGGTGTCCGTGGACGACGCGAGCGAACATGCCGCCGATTTGTTTACCGAGGATGTTGCACCGGATCCGTCGAGCCTGGTTCGTGACTTCCTAAAGGCGGATGGCGGTGCGAAGGCACTGGCGACGGCGCTCAAGGGAAAGACGATGTCTGCTGAGAACGCCAAACGGGCCGAACGTGTCGTGTCAGCTTCAGGACGTAAGCAGAATGTGTTGTTAATGGCGTTGCGGACATCCGGTGCGCTGGATGATGGCGCGCCCGAGTTGACGAAGAAGGAAATGGCCGCGTTGGTGGAGAAAGTGCAGACGAAGGGTAACGCCAGACGCGGTCGCAAACATTTCCGCAAGCTGGACTGCTATCAGTGTCATGCGCTGGCCGGAGCCGGCGGAACCTTGGGTCCGGAGATGACGAGTATCGGCGCGAGCGCGCAGATCGATTACCTGATCGAGTCGAATTATTATCCCGACAAGGCGATTAAGGAAGGTTATCATTCGTTGCTGGTGGATATGAAAGATGGCGACTTCATCAGCGGCATTAAGGTGACCGAAACCAATACCGAACTGATTCTGCGCAATGCGTTGGAGTCGGAGATTCGTATTCCGATTGCCAACATCGCAATGCGCGAAGATGGCGGGTCATTGATGCCAACGGGTTTGGGTGATTCACTTTTGGAAGACGAGTTTGTGGATCTCGTTCGATTTTTGTCCGAGCTGGGTCGTACGCCGGAGTTCTCGGCGGGCACGGGACGTCATGTGCGCACGTGGCGCGTGCTTGAAAACTCGGAAGCAGCCCGAGACTATCTCTACGAAGCGCAAGTGGAGGCGGCCGTGGGCGAGCACGAGACGATGGTCTGGGTTCCTGAATACAGTTACATTACCGGCGAGATTCCGATGAGCGAAGTGCCCGGCCTAAAACATCGTTATTGGCCGACGCGATACAGTTTCCTGAAGTTTTCCGTGAATGCGCCGTCCGACGGGAAAGCCGCGTTGACCATCGCGCCCGTCGAAGGCGTACAACTCTATCAAGGCGAACAGGAAGTCAACATCGGCGACGACGGCTCGGTATTGCTCGACCTCGCATCCGGTGCCACGCAATGCACTGTCATCGTCAACCGCGACATCGTGAAAGGTGACCTCGATGTTCAACTGGTCGAGTCGTCCGAAACGACCGTGACCGCGACCTTCAATAATTAGAACCTTCGCAATAAAACTTACGCGAGGATTTCGTGTTTTACTTCGCCGTGGACGTCGGTTAGGCGGAAGTCGCGACCTTGGTATCGGTAGGTGAGGCGTTCGTGGTCCATGCCGAGCTGGTTGAGGATGGTGGCTTGCAGGTCGTGCACGTGGAAGGGGTCTTTGACGATGTTGTAGGAGAAGTCGTCGGTTTCGCCGTAGGTCATGCCGGGTTTGATGCCGCCGCCGGCCATGAAGATGGTGAAATTTTTGGGGTGATGATCGCGCCCGTAGTCGGTTTCGGTGAGCGCGCCCTGACTGTAGATGGTGCGACCGAATTCGCCGCCCCAAATGACGAGGGTTTCGTCGAGCATGCCGCGTTGTTTGAGGTCTTTGATGAGGGCTGCGGAGGGTTGGTCGGTGTCCTTGCATTGTCCCTTGATTTGAGCAGGCAATGCGCCGTGTTGATCCCAGCCCATGTGGAAGAGTTGGATGAACTTGACGCCGCGTTCGGCGAGTCGTCGTGCCAGCAGACAGTTGGCCGCGTAGGTGCCGCGGGTGCGTGCGTTTTCCCCGTAGGCTTCGAAGGTGCTCTCCGGTTCATCGGAGAGGTCGGTGAGTTCGGGTACGGAGGTCTGCATGCGATAGGCGAGTTCGTATTGTTCGATGCGCGTGACGATTTCGGGGTCGAGATACTCCGCATAGGTTTTTTGGTTGAGTGCGGCGACGTTGTCGATCATTTTGCGTCTCAATTCGGATGATATGCCTGGAGGGTCGGTGAGATAGAGTACCGGATCGCCCGAACCGCGGAATTTTACGCCGGAATGGACAGTGGGCAGGAATCCGCTGCCCCAGAGGCGATCGTAGAGGGGCTGGCAACTGGGGCGACCGGTGCCGCGCGAACTGAGCGCAACAAATGCGGGCAGATCACGGTTGCCGGAGCCGAGGCCGTAGGATACCCAGGAGCCCATGCTGGGGCGTCCGGCGATTTCGAAGCCGGTTTGGAAAAAGGTCATGGCCGGGTCGTGATTGATGGCGGTGGTGTTCATGGATTTGATGTAGCATATTTCGTCGCTGAGCGCTGCGATGTTTGGCATGAGTTCGGAGACCCACGCGCCGCTCTGTCCGTGCTGTTTGAAATCAAAAATGGTTGGCGCGATGGGGAAACGGGTTTGTCCAGAGGTCATGCCGGTGAGGCGTTGGCCCTGACGAATGGAGTCGGGCAATTCGGTGTCGTAGAACTTCTTCATTTCGGGTTTGTAGTCGAAGAGGTCTAGCTGGGATGGCGCGCCGGATTGGAAGAGGTAGATGACACGTTTGGCTTTGGGCGCGAAATGGGGCAGTCGCGGCATCAGCGGATCGTCTTGGTCGCTTCCGAAGGCGTCGGGGTTGAGTAACGAGGTCAACGCGGCGGCTCCGATACCGGTTGCAGCGCGCCCGAAAAATTGTCGGCGATTGATGTGTAATTTTTCTTCGAGTCTGGGGTCCATGGGATTACTCTCGTGTGATCATTTCGTCAAGGTTTAATATCGTGGAAGCGAGCATGGTGTACGCGGCCAGCTCGGTGGTGGAATGGGTCGTATCGACAACGGAATCGCCGACGGACATGAGTGCTTCGGCATCAGCGGCGTGCTGCACGAAGTGTTCCTGATAGGCTTGGAGGGCATTGTTCAGAATGGCTGCGCGTTCGGGATCGGGTTCATAGGCGAGTGCGCGTTTGTAGCCGTAGCGAACGCGGTCTTCCGATTTGCGACCACCGTCTTCGAGCATGCGCATCGCGAGATGACGGGACGCTTCAATAAAGGTCGGGTCGTTCATCAGGACGAGGGCCTGCATGGGGGTGTTGGTACGTTCGGTACGCATGGAGCAGCGTTCGCGGTCGGCGGCATCGAAAATCTGCATGCGCGGCGGCAGGATGGTGCGTTTCCAGTAGGTGTAGAGTCCGCGACGGTACAGTTTATTGCCGGTATCGGCTGTGTAGAAGTTCGTCGAGTTTTCGTCCATGTTCTGGAAGGTGAGTGCGGACCACATGTTGTCGGGCTGGTAGGGATTGACGGAAGGCCCGCCGATTTCGGAATTGAGAAGGCCGCTGACCGCAAGCGCCTGGTCGCGCACCATTTCTGCGGATAGGCGGAAGCGTGGTGCGCGGGCGAGCAGGATATTCTCGGGATCGCGTTCGAGTTTTTCGGGGGTGACGTTGGATTTCTGGCGGTAGGTGGCGCTCATGACGATGGTTTTCTGCATGGCATTGACGTCCCAGCCGGATTCGATGAATCGCGTGGCGAGCCAGTCGAGTAGTTCGGGATGGGAGGGTGGTGTGCCTTGCGTACCGAAGTCTTCGCTGGTTTTGACGATGCCCTGGCCGAAGTAGGTCTGCCAATAATGGTTGACGCGGACGCGCGCGGTGAGGGGATGGTCGGGGTTCATGAGCCATTGCGCGAGACCGAGACGATTCTTCGGCTGGTCGTCGGTGAGTGCGCCGAGGGATGTGGGGACCGCGGGGTAGAGTTTTTCGGAGGTGTCGGGATTGGTGTAGAGTCCGCGAATGAGCAGATACGTGTCGCGCGGCTTGCGCATCTCCGACATGATCATGGTGGAAACGATACTGCCTTCGAGCTGTTTTTGATTGGCGCGCGTTTCGGTGATGGCTTGCTGGCGTGCGAGCCATTTGGCATCCTGGGAGCGGAAGGCGACCTGCAATTCACGTTGTACTTCGTCGCTTCGGTCGTCGGCAGGTTTGGCGATTTGATCCATGAGGCGGAACAGTTTTTCGCCGCTGTCGTTGGAAGCTTTGAAGTAATAGCCGCTGTCGCCGGAGTAGTTTGCGATCTTGATCAGGAGTTCGTGGTGACCTTGGGGGAGATTGAGCTCCACGGTATCCTGATTGGGTGCCAGGGAGCGGCGGGCGTTGTTTTCGAGTTTTACTTCGCCGTTCAGCCAGACCTTGATGGCGTCATCGCTACCCAACGACACGTTGATGGTGGTTGGTATCTCTACGTCAATCGTGCGATGTAGATAATGTACGGAATTGCGTTCGGTTTCAAAGGCGATGGACTCGCCGTCTTTCCAATCCGGGCGTTCTTCCCATCTGAGATTGTTGTCGCCATAGGTTTTGCCGGGATTGAAGCCGTCTTCGGGTTGCAAGGCGACTTTGAGTAGGTCGGTGGCTTTGCTGTCTCCCGCAAGCGGACCTACGTGGCTCCAAGTGCTGAAGGTGGGTTTGGACCAGTCGGCGATGGCGTTGGAGTCGGATTGGGTGATGCGGAATTTGCCGAGGGCGTATTGTTTGAGGCCGGTTGTGTGGTGCAACGTGATGGAGACGGAATCGCCTTTCTTGATGAGGGTATCATCGGCGAGGGTGAAGACGGCAACGCGATTGACTCTGTCTATGTAGGAGCCTGTGGACCAGCCGGTTGTCTGGTCTCCATCGATGGCCTGGGTGGGTCTGAATTCGAGTTTCGGATGGGTGAAATCGGCGAGCGCGGTGGTTAGGGTGAGGGATTCGGACTCGTCGCTGCCTTGGGGGGTGCGGTGGACTTCGATTTCGCTGAGCACGGCGGTCCCGTCTTCTGCGCGACCGGGTCCTTTGGAGGGGAGTCCATCGTCGAGAATGGCCTCAAGCTGGATGGCTTTCAGGTCACGGTCTGCCTCGAAGGTGAGGGTGTAGGATGTGGCATCCGGATTTTCGCCGGAAACCAGAATCGAATCGTCGTCTTGTCGGGTGAGGGTTACGCCGTTGGTTCCTGAGAGTCGGGTTTCGGGGAGGGGCGACCATTTCTGTGTTGCGAATTTCCTGGCGAGTTCTTTTTCCCATTTCGCCTGCTTCTTATCCAGTTTTTTGTTGGGCGCATAGTGCACTTTTTTGAGTTTGGAAATTTCGGTGGCCAAGAGGTCTATTTCTTCTTGATCTTGTTCGCTGGGTACGGCGATGAAGGGTTTGTCGTTGCCGCGTTCGCGGCCTTTGCCTTCTTCGGGCACGCTATTGAAGAAGGCAAAGAATTGGTAGAATTCTTTTTGGGAGAAGGGATCAAATTTGTGGTCGTGGCACTTGGAACACTCAAGCGTGAGCCCCATCCACGTTGTGCCGGTCGTTTGAACACGATCAGCGACGTATTCGACTGCGTATTCTTCGGGAATTATGCCACCTTCGCCGTTGATGCGGTGATTACGGTTGAAGCCGGTCGCGACTTTTTGGGAGAGCGTCGGATTTGGGAGCAAGTCGCCGGCGAGTTGTTCGATGGTGAACTGGTCGAAGGGCATGTTGTCGTTGAAGGCTTTGATGACCCAGTCGCGCCAATGCCACATATAGCGTTTGGTGTCGCGTTGGTAGCCGTTGGTGTCTGAGTAGCGGGCGGCATCGAGCCAGATGAAGGCCTGTCGTTCGCCGTAATGGGGAGAGGCGAGCAGTCGGTCTACGAGGCGTTCGTAGGCATCGGGATTTTTGTCATTGATGAAGGCATCGATTTCCTCGGGTGTGGGGGGCAGTCCGGTCAAATCGAGGGAGACGCGTCGAATGATTGTTCCACGGGGTGCTTCGTCGGTGGGGGACAAGCCCTCTTGGTTGAGTCTGTCCAGGATGAAGTGATCGATTTCGTTTTTCGTCCATGCATCGTCCTGGAGTGTCGGTATGGCCGGTTTTTCGGGTGGGATAAAGGACCAGTGGCCTTGCCAGTCGGCGCCTTGCTCGATCCAGAGTTTCAGCGTGTCGATTTCTTCCGGTGTGAGTTGGCGAACCTCGTCTTCGGGCGGCATTTTTTCGTTGCCCTCGGCTTCGGTGATTCGGAAGTAGAGTTCGCTTTCTTCGGCATCGCCGGGCTCGACGATGGGCTGGCCCATTTCGGAAGTGCCGAAGATGCCGGACTCTTCATCGAGGCGTAGTTCGGCTTCGCGTTTGTTGGCGTCGGGGCCGTGGCACGCGAAACATTTGTCCGAAATGATCGGGCGCACGTCGCGATTAAACTCTATGGTTCGGTCGGCGGCGTAGATGGGGGTGGCAACGATTGACGCGAGAGCCAGGATGGCCCATGAAGTGGATGTAGTCGTACTCAAAATCTTCATTCTCCTGCCGCAGACAGTGGCGCGGCGGTTCCTTAATAATTGTACGTGCGCAGGAGGGTTCAGGTCAACGGTTGGATCGGTGATTTTGGTGAATTATGCGATAATTTCGCGGACGATATTGGCTTCTTCCACGCCGGTGAGGCGTGCGTCAAGGCCCTGGAAGCGGTGGGTGAAGCGTTCGTGGTCGAAGCCGAGCTGATTGAGGATGGTGGCGTGCAGATCGCGCACGTGTACGGGGTTTTCGACGGCGTTGAAGCCGAGTTCGTCGCTTTGGCCCCAGGTGATGCCGGGCTTGAAGCCGCCACCGGCCATCCACATGGTGAAGGCGTTGGGGTGGTGATCGCGACCGTCGTTGGTGTCGCCCTGAACCATGGGAGTGCGCCCGAATTCGCCGCCCCACATGACGAGGGTATCGTCGAGCAGTCCACGTTGTTTGAGATCGGTGACGAGTGCGGCGCAGGCTTGGTCGGTGTCTTTACAATTATTCTTGAGGCCACCTTTGAGATTGCCGTGTTGGTCCCAGGATTCGTGGTAGAGCTGCACGAATCGGACGCCGCTTTCGACCATGCGTCGGGCGAGTAAACAATTGTTTGCGAAGGATGAGCCGCCGGGTTCGGCACCGTAGGCATCGAGGATGTGTTGGGGCTCGTTTTTGATGTCCATGAGTTCGGGGGCGCTGGTCTGCATGCGGTGGGCGAGTTCAAAAGCGTTGATGCGGGAAGTGATTTGGGGGTCACCGACGCGGGATGCTTGTTGCTGGTTCAGGATGCTGAGGGTGTCGAGCGTGTCGCGTTGTGCGATGTCGTCGATGCCGGGCGGATTGGAGAGGTACATGACCGGGTCGCCGGTGCTGCGGAAGAGTACGCCTTCGTGTTCGGTGGGCAGGAATCCGCTGGACCAATTTGCCGAGCCGCCGCTTGGGCCTTTGGAGCCGGAGCTGAATACGACGAATGCGGGCAGGTCTTGGTTTTCGGTTCCGAGGCCGTAGGTGGTCCAGGAGCCGAGGCTGGGTCGGCCGAATTGCTGGGAGCCAGTGTTCATGAGAATTTGCGCGGGCGCGTGGTTGAAGGCGTCGGTGACCATGCTGTTGACGATGGTCACGTCGTCGACGATGTTTGCGAAGTGAGGCATGAGTTCGGAGACCCAGGCACCGGATTGGCCGTGCTGGGCGAAATTGAACTTCGGACCGAGTAGTTTTGAATTGGGGTCGATGAAGCCAGTGCGGTATTCTTTGATGAGGCTGGCGGGGGGGAGTGTGCCGTCGAATTTTGCGAGTTCGGGTTTGTGATCGAGCAGTTCGAGTTGGCTGGGTGCTCCGGCCATGAAGAGGTAGATGATGTTTTTGGCCTTGGGTGCAAAGGGAGGCTGCTTGGGTGCGAGCGGGTTCAGATTTTGAGCGGAAGCCGTCGGGGCGAGCAGGTGGTTTAGTGCGACGGCACCCAATCCCATGCCACATTGTTGTAGGAACCAGCGTCGTGCGATAGGACTTTCGATTGATTCGCCTGAATTCATGGTTGTCTTCACTTATTGTTATTGTCGAGTTATGGTTTCATCAAGATTGAGTATAACGCGCGCGGTCAAGGCCCAGGCGGCTCGTTCGGACAGGTCGTCACCAGCAGGTACGAGTATCGCCGCGTCGAGTTCTCCGTTGGCGATGCGGGCGCGTTGTTTGTCCAGGAATTCTTGCAATGCTTCCGTTTCGCTTGTGTTCGGTGAACGGGTTACGGCACTGCTGAACGCGTAATCGATTCGCGACGCATCCGTGTTGCCGCCGTGCATGATGGCCCTGACGCCGAGTGCTGCAGCGCATTCGTTGAAGAGTGGTTCATTCAATGTGGCGAGTGCCTGGAGCGGCGTATTGCTTCGATCGCGTAGGGTACATGGCGCGTTGCCTGCGGGGGTGTCGAATATCTGCAACACGGGATAGGGTACGCTGCGGAATCGGAAGGTATAGAGGGCGCGCCGATATTTTTCGGTGTCGTCGGAGGCCTTCCAAACTTTGGGGCCGTAACTTGCGGGGGGTACGAACAAGTAATCGGGAGCGGGTGGGTGTACGCTGGGTCCGCCGATTTTGGGATTGAGAAGGCCGCTGGAGGCGAGTGCGATATCGCGAACGACTTCGCCTTCGACGCGGATTCGTGTGGCGCGGGCGAGGTATCGGTTGCCTGGGTCGCGTTCGAGTGCTTCGGGCGTTAGTTGAGAAGATTGTTGATAGGTCCGGGATTCGGTGATGCGTTTGTGTAATTGCTTTAGGCTCCAGTCGTTTTCCATGAATTCGATGGCTAACCAGTCGAGTAGTTCCGGGTGGGTGGGGCGTTCGCCCTGGATGCCGAAGTCGGATGGGGTGGCGACGATGCCTGTGCCGAAGTATTGTTGCCAGACGCGATTGACGATGGTGCGTGCGGTGGTTGGGGAGTCGGGGGAGGCGAGCCATTGTGCGAAGGTGAGGCGGTTGGTGGGCGCGGAAGCGTCGAGTGCGTGGAGGAATTCGGGCGTGCCGGGATTGACGACTTCTTCGGGGCTGAGGTAGTCTCCGCGATCGAGGCGATGGGTGACGCGGGGCTTGTCTTGTTCCATCATGACGAGTTGTGTTGCGCCGAGGGGATGTCTGGCCCAGGTTTCATCGAGCTTGATGTTGAGTTCGTTCTGTTGGGGTGTTGCCGTGAGCCAGTGTCGATGAATGAGGGCGTTTTGTTCGTCGCTGCGGTCTTTTTCTGGAGTGGATAAGGCTTCCACTAGTGTGTCGGGCGTGATTTCCGAAGGTAGCTCGTCGGCACTTGTGACAGAGAGTCGAAATCTGCCGATGTTGTAATTTTGATTGTCGTCGCTGTTCCAGCCGCCGTGCTTTTGGGAGAGGTTGATGGCGATCCGTTCCCCATCGGCGAGCTCGAGCGGGTGTTTCAGGGTGAAGATGGCGTCCCGGGCCTGATTGCGTCTGCCGGCACCGTTGTCGGTGGTCCAAGCGGTGTCGCCTTTGCGATCGATGGCCATGGAAATGGGGCCAGTGACTCTTTTATCCTCGCCTTTGTTGGGCCATTCGGGCCCGAGTTTTTTCTCCTCTGGATTCACGTTGGCGATGGCGGATTCGAAAATGGTCTTGTCCCACGAACCCCATTCACGAATTTCCCGTTCGATGGGGGCGTGGCGTAATTCGATTTCGGCGAGCGCGGCGGTGCCGTAGATGGAACGACCGGGACCGCCTCGGGGGAGGTTGTGATCGGGGAGCAATTCGAGACGCACGGCGGTGATGCGGCGGATCTTGGGGACGGCGAGCATTTTGGGATCGAAACGGGTGGGGGCGTAGCCTTGTGCGAGATAGGAGCCATCCTCTTGGGGCAGACTGCGTTGTCCTCCTGCCGAGGAATCGTCGAAGGTTAGATCGAGGATTTCCCACTCGGGTCTGGGCTGGGTGAGGAGTGATTTTTCCCAGGCCCTGCGCCTTTTTCGAACACGGCGGGATTTGGTGCCGACGCTTTCTTCGAGCGAATGAATTGCGGCCAGTACGTCGTCCCGTGTGTTGGATTCTTCGGATGTATAGACGGTGATTTGGGCTTCGTGGCTGTTGTTGATGAAGGCCATCATGCGGTAGTAGTCGGTATGGCTCAGGGGGTCGTATTTGTGGTCGTGGCATTGTGCGCAGCCGACGGTGAGTCCGAGCATGGCGCGACCGATGAGGTCCATACGGTTGAACATGGCTTCCATGCGGAATTGTTCGGGGTGAATGCCGCCTTCTTCGTTGATCATGCTGTTGCGCAGGAAGCCGGTGGCGACGCGATTGTCCTGGGTGGCGTTGGGCAGCAGATCGCCCGCGATTTGCTCGACGATGAATTGGTTGTAGGGCATGTCGTTGTTGAAGGCGTTGATGACCCAGTCGCGCCAGGCGGATACGGCGCGGGGTTTGTCTTTTTCGAAGCCGTCCGAGTCGGCGTATTGGGCCGCGTCGAGCCAGTGGCGTGCCCATCGTTCGCCGTAGTGCGGGGATGCGAGCAGTTCGTCGACATAGGTGGAGTACCATGAGTTTTCGGGTAGCGCGAGAATTCGGTCGACTTCTTCAGGAGTTGGGGGCAAGCCGGTAAGGTCGAGCGCGAGTCTGCGTATGAGGGTGAGCTTGTCTGCTTGCTTCGAAAGTTTTAGTCCGTTGTATTCGGCTTTGATAGTGACGAAGTGATCGATCGGGTTGGTGACGGATGCTGGCAGGGCGGGTCGTTTTGGTGCGGTAAAGGCCCAGTGGTCTTGTAGGATGCTGGCGTTGGCGATGGCGGTGAACTCGGGTTGCCATCCGTCGAAATTGGCCCCGGATTCGATCCATTGACGCAATATTTCGATGGATTCAGGGGCTAATGGGTCGCCTTTTGAGGGCATGCGTTCGTCGTCGGTGCTGGTGACGAGTTCGAATAAGGTGCTGTCGCCGGGATCGCCTGCTTCGACGATGGCGCCGTATTCGCCGCCTTCACGAATGGCTTGGGGGGAATCGAGTCTGAGGTCGCCTTCCTGATTTCGTTCGCCGTGGCATTTTATGCAGTGCTGGGTGAGGATGGGCCAGATGTCGTTAGTGAAATTTGGCATATCCTGGGCGGAAGCGAACCAGGGCATGACGAACAGAGAAGAAAGCAGACCTATGCGAATAACGGTCATTTCGATTCCTTTGGCGAGTGCAGTACGGTCTTCCATTATACGGATTTTGCTGTGTCAGGCAAGGTTGCTCAGAGTAGCGTGAGATTCCTGGATTTCAGGTGGGCATAGCAGTCTGGAAGGTCGAAGTGTTCAAGCACATTTGGCACGATATAGGACAGGGGCCAGTTGTATAGTTCGGTTTCGGCGATGGAGGCGTAGGATTCGGGCGCGGCTTTGAGTGTGACGCGATGCACGTTGTCGGAGATCAGTGCGGCGAAGGTTGCGGGGATGGTAGCCCAGCCTCGGCCGACGAGGTGAATGCGGGTGTGGCCTCGGGAGACGAGCCATTGGATCGAGCGCAGCACATCGAAGGTTTTTCGGCCGACATAGGGTTCGTCGAGCATGATACCGTGACTGGCATGCATGTAATCGCCGCCGTAGGCATCGAGGAATGAATTGGACCGCGCGACGTCGGGTCGTGATTCGCCGATGCCGCGTACGTCGAGCCCGTAGAAGATTGATTCGGGGTTTTGGGTGACGAGTTCCTTGGTTAAGGGCTCTTTTTTGAGTTCGTAGTCGGTGGAGACGTGGGAAACGTAGAGGATTGCTTCGGCGTTGGAGTGGGTGGGTCGTGCGGGCAGATTCTCGTCGGAGAGTCGGTATGCGATGGCCTGGATGCCGGGTTCGGTTTCGATGGCGTATCGGGTGTGGCGAGGTTTTGGGTAGGCGCCGCCGTCGACGGGTTTCAGGATGCGATAGTCGGGTGCGGAGGTAGGAAGGTTGTCGAGACGGAGTGATTGTGCGACAACTTCTTTCAGTTCTGAGTTATTGGCGATTCGTTTTCGAGACTTTGCGAGACGTTTTGATTTTTCGGAAGTGAAATCGAAGACGGTTTTTGAGGTGAGTTCGGCGACTTGGCCCTTGGGTGTGCATCGTAGCGTCTTGTCGTCTTCGATGGTTATGGTTGGCTCGGATTGCGCATCGGAAATTTTGGTGATGGCGTTGAACCAGCGGTACATGGCTTCGCGGTTGTCTTGCGTGTAGCCGTGGGGGCCTTTGCCTGCGAAGAATCCGATTTGGTCGCGATTACCGAGCAGGGAATAGATGTGTTGCATTTGTGCGAAGGTTTCTTCGGAGCCACGGACATCGAAGAAGTCTTTTTCTTTGGCGAGAATGATGATGGGGTCGGGCGCGTTGGCGAGCAGGAAGTCCGCGTGGTCGAGTCCAAGGGCGAGTGCTTTGGGTGGGCATTGTTCGGTGTCTTGCGGCTCTTCGTTTTCGAGATTGCGACGGAAGGTAGTGACGAAGCAGCTGGGCGCGGCCATGGTCCAACGTTGATCGGCGCCGCATAACCAGGTGGTCATTGTGCCGCCGCCGGAGTTGCCGGTGACGCCTATGTGGTTGGGGTCGACTTCGGGACGGGTGAGCAGGTAGTCGAGCGCGCGGATGCCGTCCCATGCCCGCCAGGAGGCGATGTTTTCACCGACGAGGAATTGCTGGTTGCCGGCGTGGAGGTGTTCGCGTACGCCGACGCCGATTTTGGAACCGCCGTTGCCGTCGCCGTATTGCAGGCGTTCGCCTTGTCCGATAGGATCGTAGATGAGTACGACGTAACCTTGTCGTGCGAGTCCCTGCGCGAATTCCTGATAACCCGCCTTGCCGTTTTTGGTGTGGCCGCAGGTGCCGATGACTCCGGGCAGGGGGTGAGGCTTGTTTGTAGGGATGTAAAGGTTCGCGGTTACGAGAAAACCGGGTCGACTTTCGAAGATGATGTTTTCGACGATGTATGTATCTCGTTTGAAGCTGCTGGTGATGCGTGCGTTCAAGGGTGTTGTTTCGGGCCATGGTCCGAGACATTGTTGAATCTTGCTGCGGACATCGTCGATGTAGGCGAGGGCTTCTTCGCGGGTATCGAGGACCATACGGCGAGCGTTTGCCGCTTTTTCGATGGCGCGCAGTCGTTTGACGTAATACTCCTGCACCATGCGCGGAAAACGGTTTACACTGCGACGGGTTGCGGCGACGAGGTCGAGGTCGTCTTCCGCAGCGAAGACGGGTGAAATGCCGGGAAGCGCGAGGGAAAGCAGTCCGGTGCCTCCGAGTTTCAGCATGGTTCGACGATCGAGTTGCGGGGGATTCACGGATTACTCCTTGGTTAATTGACGGTCAAGCTCAAGTGCTGTTGGGATTGTACAGGATTCTTTGCGGCCGAAAACCGTGTATCGGGTGGTGGCGATGAGGCGGTAGGCCAGATCGCGGAGGGGGCGCGGAATGATGGTGGCGAATCGTGTCCAGGACCAGGGTGCGCGAAGGTGTTTTACGATGGCGATGGCGGCGTCGCTGCGGAAGAGGGGCTGTCCGTTTGCGATATAGACGACGGAATCGGGAACTTCGGTTTCGGATTGCGGGAGCAGGTGTTGTGCGATTTCGGATTGTAAGGGAGCGAATTTTATCTGGTGGTCTTTCTCGTGTTTCAGGATGAAACGCACGACGGCATCGCAGAGCATGCATTCGCCGTCGAAGAGTACGACGGGATGGGTTTGTGAAGGGTTTGATTCGTTTGGCATAGACGCGGGTCGGTTCCAGAAGTATTGATGTGGAATTAAGCGTAGATCGTAGGTGGGGGGCAGATCAATGGGCTTAAAGATTGACCCAAGCCCTGCTTTCCCGCCATACTTCCCGTTTGAATTTTACCTTAGGAGAAGAATCCATGTTCCATCGAATAATTTTGACGTGCTTGCTTGTGGTTATGGCTGGGATGACGCATGCGGCTGAGCCTAAAAGCGCGATATTGTTCATTGGCGATGGTATGGGCGTGGCGCAAACGACTGCGGCGCGGATTTATCAGAAAAATGCGCGGGACGGGAAGCTGACGCTGGACACGTTTAAGCAGGTGGCGTTGGTGCGGACGTATTCGGCGAGCACGATGGTGACGGATTCGGCGGCCTCGGGCACGGCGATGGCTTCGGGTCACAAGACGGACACATTGATGATCGGGCAGACCCCGGATGGTACGTTGCTTGAATCTGTGTTGGTGAAAGCGAAGAGGGCGGGAAAATCGGTGGGTATTGTGACCACGACGAGTGTGACGCATGCGACACCGGCTACATTCTACGCGCACGCGGCGAATCGTTATAACGAGGTACCGCTGGCATTGCAATTGATTGAGTATGGCGAAGTGGATGTGGTGCTTGGGGGTGGAAAACGTTTTTTCATGCCGAAAGGATCGAAGGATCCGGAATCGGGATCGGGTGCGGCTCGCAAGGATGATCGGGATTTGATTGCGGAGGCCAAGGCAAAGGGATATCGATACATTGCGCGTACATCGGAGATGGAAAGTGTTGTGGCGGATGTTGAAGCGGGCAAGGATGTCGGGAAGATTTTGGGACTGTTTAGTCCGGGCATGATGGCATACGAATTGGATCGTCCGAAGGATTTGTGGGGCGAGCCGTCGCTGGAAGAAATGACGAGGCTGGCGATTTCTATCTTGAGCAAGAATCCGAAGGGCTATTTTTTGTTGGTGGAGGGTGGACGAATTGACCATGCGTCTCATGCGAATCTGGCGAAGCATGCGGTGAATGAGACCTTGGAGTTTGATCGGTCGATTAAGGCGGGCCTTGAATTGACGAATGACGCTGAGGGAACGCTGATTGTTGTTACGGCGGATCATGAAACGGGCGGATTTGCTATCAACGGTTATCCATCGATTGAGATTGGTGGGGATGCGATGTTTTCGGAGCCGGCAGGTATCGGCGGGGATCATATTGTGACCTTTGCTACGGGTCCGGGGGCCAATCGTAAGCCTGAAGAAAACAAAGCGCACGACGATTCGACGTATCGCCAGCCGTCATTGGTGGCTGCTTCGTCGTCGACGCACACGGGTGTGGATGTGGCCTGTTATTCGGCGGGACCGGGTTCGGAGCATTTTGCGGGCACGTTGAACAATACGGATATTGGCAAGAATCTTATTAAACTGTTGGGTTTAGAGTAAGTATTAAGGAAATCTTGATGAGCAAGTGGTTTGTGGTTGGAATATTGTTTTGTGGCAGTACGTTTGCGGCGGATTATCAGCCTCAGGTACGTGAGTATTTTATTGCGGCCGAGAATGTGAAGTGGGATTATGCGCCGACGGGCGAGAATCTCATTGCGCCGAAAATGGGTTTGGGCGATTGGGGCGATCAGCTTGTTTATGACAAGGTGCGCTATATCGAGTATGCCGACGCGACGTTTACGAAGAAGAAGGAACAGGATCGGCATTTGGGCATTCTGGGACCGATCATTCGCGGGGTCGTCGGGGATACGTTGAAGGTTCATTTCAAGAACAGAGGAACCGAGCCTCACAGCATTCATCCGCACGGCGTGTTTTATACGAAAGAAAATGAGGGCGCAAATTATGGTGGGATGAATACGCCGGGTGGTGCGGTTCCGCCGGGTGAGGATTTTGTTTACACCTGGGACGTTACTGAAGAGGCAGGTCCGGCTGAGCACGATTTAAGTTCGGTGGTCTGGTTTTATCATGGACATGTTGATTCAGTGAAGGAAATTTATCAAGGTCTTTTGGGGGCCTTGATCGTGACGGATGCGGAACACGCCAATGCGGATGGAACGCCGAACGATGTGGATCGGGAGTTTGTGAATCTTTTCATGATTTTTAATGAAAACGAAGACGGCGATGAGGAAGAGGGCGACCTGATGCATGCCGTGAACGGGTACATTTTCGGCAATTTGCGGGGCCTGGATATGAACAAGGGCGACCGGGTGCGTTGGCATTTGCTGGGCATGGGTACGGAGGTCGATCTGCATACGCCGCATTGGCATGGCGGTACGGTGGTGCATGAGGGGCATCGCAGAGATTCCGTTGATCTACTTGCGGGGACGATGACGAGTGCGGATATGGTCGCGTTGAATCCGGGGAAGTGGCTCTATCATTGTCATGTGACGGATCACATCACGGCGGGCATGATCACGATGTATACGGTTCACGATCCGGGCGAATAAACCTGATTGTCGAGCGCGTCTGACAGGGGATCGGCGTTCTTGGAGCAGAATCCGAGGTGAAGGTGTTTTCGCCAGCCTTCGGCGAACTCGAATCTTTTGGAGGCGCGGCCTACTTCGCGGGACATTTCTTCCATGGTGGTGAGATAACTGTCGAGGCCCTGGGTTTTGTCGAGCCATTCTTTTTGGCTTATGTGACAGGCGAGCGCGTCGCGTTTCTGGGCGAGCGTTGATTTGATATTGACGTATTGGCTGGCACGAATCGTTTCGCCGAGCGGACCTTTTAATCCCCAGGGTAGCGCATGGTACACGGTGATGTCGTCGGTGACGGGTTCGATGGGTGGTTCGGTGGAATAATTGGGCATGCCTCGTGTGAAGGCGGCGGTTATGGCGAGGCGCGTGGTGATCGTGTGATCTTCCATGTAATCCTGCGGCGATTGGGTCAACAGGATGGTTGGGGCGACCTCGCGCACGACTGCGGTGACTTTTCGCAGGAGTGTATCGTTGTAGAAAACTTCGATGTCGTTGGCGATGGGGGGATGAATGGTTGCGCCGAGTGTTTTTGCGGCCTGCTGCGCTTCTTCCCAACGACGTGCGGCAATGGTTTCGGCGTCTTCGGTGAGTGACCCGCACGACCCGTTGGCGATGTTCATGATGTGGAGTTCGTAACCCGCCTGACCGAGCAACAGCAGGGTGCCCGCCATCATCAGTTCGATGTCATCGGGGTGCGCGGCTATGGCGAGGGCAGTTTTCATGGAGTCTCCGTGTGGTTGCAAAGAATGGAGTATATTTTCCATGCGACGTTTAATCAAGTGCATCTTTGCCTTGGGTTTTGTTAGGCTGGGGTGAAAGAGGCGTTGAATTGTGAAAGGGTCAGACATGAGTGAATTGTTGGTAGGCATCGTTGGGACGGGTTGGGTGTCGGGCGAGCACATTAGTGCTTTCGAGACGAATCCGAACACGAAAGTGGTTGCGCTGTGTGGGCGTAGTGAAGAGAAAGCGAAGGCCAAAGCGACGGAGTGCGGCTTGGAGTGCAAAATTTATACGGATTATGACGCGATGCTGGCGCATCCGGGTCTGGACATCGTTTCGATTGCTACGCCACCGAATCTGCATGCTGAACAGGCGGTGGCGGCGGCCAAGGCAGGCAAACATATTCTGCTTGAAAAGGCGATGGCAAATACGCTGGAGGATATTCGCGCGATTCGGGATGCGGTGGCTGAGGCGGGCGTGAAGTCGGTCGTGAGTTTCGTGTTGCGTTGGAACCCGTTGTTTGAAATTGTTAAACAGCAGCTCGCGGACGGTACGCTGGGGCGGGTGTTTTATGGGGAAGTGGATTATTATCACGGCATCGGGCCGCAGTATGGACAGTATGCGTGGAATATCAAAAAAGAGATGGGCGGCAGTTCGCTGTTGTCGGCGGGATGTCACGCGATGGATGGATTACGCTGGTTTATGGGCGGGAATGTGGTTGAAGTGATGCAATACAGCACGCGCGGTGACGGCGACGATTATAAGGCGTATGAATACGAGCCGACGACGGTGACGATTTTGAAATTTGATGATGGGCGGATTGGTAAAGTGACTTCGTGCATCGAATGCATTCAGCCCTACGTGTTCAATATCAATTTGGTGGGTACGGAGGGTTCTATGCGGAACAATAAACTGTTTTCGCCGAAGAGTTTTCCGGGCCAGACGAGTTGGGTGGATATTCCGACGATATTGCCGGACAGTGGGGACGTATCGGAGCATCCTTTCCAACATGAAGTGGATCATTTGGTGGAGTGTATTCAGAATGATACAGAGTCGCATGTGAATATTGCGGACGCGTATGTCACACACGAGATTGTGTTGGCAGCGGATCAGTCGGGACGTGACGGAAAACCGGTTTCGTTACCGTTGAATTAGGGAGAAGAATTTGTGCGATACACACTAACTGGCTTATTTGTCGTTCTAGCGTGTTTGATACCGTTCCAGAACGCGGCGTGGTCTGAGGAAAAGACTGCGCTGGATACGGTGCGTTTGTTTGACGGCACTTCGCTCGATCATTTTTACACCTTCATTAAAGACAGAGGGCGCGACAGCGATCCGAAGAATGTTTTTACGATCAAGGATGGCTTGCTGGTCATTTCCGGCGAAGAGCTGGGGTGTATCACTACGCACAAATCGTACAAGAATTACTTACTGGTCACGGAATTCAAATGGGGTGGTGGGACGCATGCGCCGCGTAAAGACAAGACGCGGGACAGCGGGATTCTCGTGAATTCGGCGGGTCCAGACGGTGCCTACAACGGTACTTGGATGCATTCCATCGAGTGCCAGATCATTGAAGGTGGCACGGGTGACTTTATTGTCGTGGGCGATGGTTCCGATGCCTTGTCTCTTACGGCGGAGTGTGCGGACGAGCAGCAGGGAAGCTCGTATATTTACGAAAAGGGCGGCAAAGAGCAAACGATCCACGGTGGGCGGATTAACTGGTGGGGGCGTGACCCAGGGTGGTCGGACACGATTGATTTTCGTGGCACACAAGATGTTGAACATCCCGTGGGCGAATGGAATCGGCTGGAATGTGTCGTGGTTGATGGCGCAATCACGGTGATCCTGAACGGCGTCGTGGTCAATCGCGGAACAAAACTTGTACCTGCCGAAGGGCGCATCCAGATTCAATCCGAGTACGCGGAAATCCTGTTTCGCCAGATCACGTTACACGAACTGCCGTAGCGCAATTAGTGTTTCGCGGGTTCGAGGAAACCGTTTCCATCTAACGTTTGCAGGAAGGTAATGAGGTCGAGAAGTTCCTGATCGGATAACCCTGAATCGAGGCCTTCTGGCATTACGGAGACGGTGGATGCGGTCATGGAGGTGATTGCGGCGCGGGGGATAAAGCGTTGCTCGTCTACGCCGGTTCGAAGCGTGATACCTTCGCTGGATTCGCGTCCGATGATGCCTAAGAACACGTCGTCCCCGGTTTCGATCTGGTAGGGCGTGAAATCGGGTACGAAACTGGAATTGGGGAACATGACGGCTTCGAGCAAGTCATGCCCGGAGCGTACTTCGCCGATGGTGGTCATGTCGGGACCGAGGGTGCCGCCGTCTTCGCCGATGGCGTGGCATGTTGAACAGGCGGCCATTTCGCCGAAGAAGATGCGTCTGCCGCGTCCGACATCGCCGGTGCCGAGAGCGGGTTCGAGGCGGGTGAAGCGTTCAATGAGTGCTGCGTCGCCTTGTTCGAGTTGGGCGTGGAGTGCCACAGTTTTTTCTTGTATATTCGTCGGGAATTTTTCGAAGGCGGCTTGGAGCTGGCCGGCATTGACGAAATCAGCGAAGGAGTCGTTGGCCTGGAGTCCTGCGATGAGGGTTGTGCCGAGTTCTTCGTCGGACTCGCCCTGAAATAGATTGAGAATGCTGGTTGTGATAAGCGCGTCCGCGTTAGGGAGGTAGTCGGAGGCGAGATTGTGTTTGCGAGTTTTTCCGAGGTCGGTGGCAGAGAGTAATCGGGCTGCGGACTGGCGCAGGCTTGGCGCGTCGTTACGGGTGAGTTGCTTGAGGATGTAGGCGAACTGTGCGTCTGTGTAGGCTTCGAGTCGCGGGGCGCGTGCGGCGATTGCTGTGAGGCGAAAGAGGTCGGGTTCGGAATTGTCAGCGATGATGGTGTCGAGTGTTGTGTCGAAATTATCGAGGCCTCGCTCGCGAATCAGGTCGAGTGCTCGCCAGCGCAGGGTGTCATCGTTGGAGTTGAGATTTTTGCCAATGCCGGTGCTCCAGCGATTGGGAAGTCGGTCGAGGGATGTGTTTCCGATGGTATCAAGCAAGAATTCAGAGAGTTTGGGCGAACTTTCGTTATCGTTTAATAAATCTCCGATGAGTGTTCGGCATTCGGGCGTATTGATATAGGCGTGGAGGACTTGAGCGGTGCCGTTTGAGGGAGCGAAGGTGGATTCGCGGAGACCCTTTTCGATATGGGCGAGCACTTCGCCTGCCCAGTCGGGGTGGTGGGATGCGACCCATAGGCCTGTGCGGCGGATTTCGGGGTTGGTTGAGGAGAGGGCGGGAATGGCGTGAGCGGCGTTCAGGTCAGCGCCGTCTATTTGATCGAGAGCAATTAACGCGGCGCGGCGGACGTTTTCTCCGGCATTGGATGAGGTCAGGCGTTCGTAGAGTACCTTGGTATTCTTCCATTCGATGAGGGCGTAGATGATCGCGTGTTCGACGAGGCGATCGAGGGGATGTTCGAACTGATCGATCAGAGGCCGGGTTGCTCCCCTGACAAGTTGAGTGGGATGTTGCGCCCATGTGGTCACGATTTCACGTTGTTCGGCGGGGGAGCCGTGGATGAGGAAATCGTTGAAGTATTTGAACGCTTCGGGGTCTTGAATGTCAGCGAGGGCCTGGATCGTCTGGAGCCGCACTTCGAGGGCATCGTCCTGGAGTGCGTCGATAATTGCTTGGATTCTGCCCTTGCCAACGACTTGGCGAAGAGCGGTTAATGCTTGTAATCGTGTGTTGGCGTTGGGATTGTTCTTAAGCGTTCCAGCGAGCAGAGGAATGGTGTTTTTGCCTTGGGCGATTAAGCGCTGTACGGCGCGATCCTGGACGCGAATGCGTGAATCGGCGAGGTATTGAATTAACTGTTGGATCGATGCGGAATCCCAGTCGATTTTGTTGCCCCAGGGGTCGTCTATTTTCGGCACGTCAGTTTTTCGGATACGGTAGATGGCGCCTTTGATGTTGGGTCGTGCGACGCGGCTGATGGGGCAGGCGTCTACGTACCAGGCGCCGGTGTCGCTGACGAGCAGGCTGCCGTCGGCGTCTTCGAGCACGTCGGTGGGGAAGAAATCGGGATTGGTGGAGGTGAGGAAGTCTTCGTCTTCGGTGCGGAAGGTTGCGCCGTCTCGAATGAGTTTGTGGCGTTGCACGCGGTGAGGATTGAACTGTGCGCTGAAGAGATCGTCGGCGTAGGCGTCTCCGAAGGAGTTGCCTTTATAGCGCAGCAGGCCAGAGGGCGCTATGCGTGAAAATTCGGTCATAACGGGCATCAGGTCGGGTCCGGTATGGACGAATTCTTTGATGGATTCGTGGGGTTTTGGGTATACGCCGCCTTTTACGAAATGGAGGAGTGCGTCGCGTTTACCGTGCTTGGGGTCGGTGAAATAGGTCATGGTGCCGATCATTTCTCCGGCATCGGTGAAGACGAGTTCGACGGGATTGTCGAAGCCGCCGCCTGCGAATCGTTCGAGTTCGGAGCCGTCGGGCCAGCAGCGCCAGATGCGCGAGGCGAGGCCTTCGAAATGTTCGCCTTCCTGGTTGGTGATGTCGTATCCGTGGCGGCCGTGGGTGAGGTAGAGGCGGCCGTCGGGGCCGAGGAAGGGGCCGTGGAGGCTGGCGGTGTTGAATACGTTCCAGCCGGTATGCAGGGCTTCGCGGTGATCGGATACGCCGTCGCCGTCCGTATCGTCGAAACGCAGGAATTCGGGTGGACTGGCCACGAAGAGGCTGCCCCGGTGCCAGAGGATGCCCATGGGAAGACTGAGTTTTTCGGCGAAGACAGTGCGTTTATCGAAGATGCCGTCTTGATTTGTGTCCTCAAGTTTCAGGATCTGGCATTCGGGCGTCTCAGCCATTTCTTTGCCCGAACTGTCTTTGCCCGTGGATTCCGCGATAAACAGATTGCCTTCGTCGTCGAACTCCATAAACATGGGATAGGCGGTGAGAGAAGAGTCCGCGACTTTTTCGACCGTGAAGCCTTCGGGTACGACGAGATCGCTGGCGGTGGTCTGTGCGTGCGTCGTTGTCGAAAATATTGCGTAGGTGATAAGTAGAATCGAACGAGCGAACAAGTTTGAAACCTCCGGTAAATTCGTTTAGCTTACGGCAGGAATGGGCTGAGATCAACCATGTTTGGGATGTAACTTCTGGTGGGGGCGTGATATGCTGGGAATGAACAGGATCACATAGGGGATTTCTGCATGAACGACGAAGAATCGAATGCATCGAAGGTGACCCGGCGCGACTTGTTGAAGGGAACGGCTGCAGCAGGAATCGCATTGGGGCTGAGTGGTCCTGGAGAGGCGGTAGGTGCTCAGGAGCGCGTGTCGAATCGGAATATCGAGGAAAACGCAAAGCCGGGCACGACGGATTGGCAGTTGACGTATACGAAAGTGGACCTGGCGACGCGGTATCGTTCGCCTCTGATCGAAGGGTATGTGTCGAAGGCGTCGGTTTCGGCTGGTGAATCGCTGGATATTATGGTGAGCACGAATCCGGGAGGACCGTTCACGATTGATATGTATCGGATGGGGTATTACGGCGGGACGGGCGCACGGCATCTGAAACAGTTGGGGCCGTTTGACGGGAAGATGCAGATCGATCCGGCGGAGGGTACTGATCGACTCAAAGAATGCCAGTGGTCTGTGAGCACGACGCTGACGATTCCGGGCGATTGGGTCAGCGGGGTTTATCTGGGAAAATTGTCGCTGGTGGAAGGGCGGTTTCAGAGTTATGTGATTTTTATTGTGACTGAAAACCGCGAGGCGGACTTGCTTTTTCAATGCAGCGACAATACTTGGCAGGCCTACAACCGCTGGCCGGATAATTATGCGCTCTACGATGACGGAGTAAGTCAGTGGGCACTGAAGTCGGGCATCAAGGTCAGCTACGACCGTCCGTATGGAAAATATTGCCAGATTTTGGATCAGCCATTGTCGCAGGGGTCGGGGGAATTTTTGTTATGGGAATTTCCGCTGGCGTTCTGGATGGAGCGTGAAGGATATGACGTGACGTATTGCTCGAATACCGATATTCACGCGAGTATGGAACCGCTGAAACGAGTGAAGGGTTTTCTATCGGTCGGGCATGACGAGTATTGGAGTCTCGAGCAGTTTGATCATGTGAAGCGGGCGGTGGATGAGGGGTTGAACGCCGCATTTTTCTCCGGCAATACCTGTTGTTTTGTGTCGCCCTTTGATCCGAGTTCGACAGGTGCGCCGAATCGGATTATTGAACGCGCGGGACGGTATGGCGGGCTGAGTGAGGTCGAGAAAAAGAAAATGGGGACTTTCAAGATTCATGACGCGCCGAATGAAGCGAATCTGATCGGTGCGCGCACTACAAATCCGTATAACGGATCCGGCGACTGGATTATTTCCGATCCATCGTCATGGATTTTTGAGGGAACGGGTGTTAAGAAGGGTGATCGGATACCGGGGCTCGTAGGCTGGGAGTTTCATGGTGAACCCGCAGATATTCCCGGATTGAAAGTTGTTGCGGAGGGCATTGCCACGAATACCGGTGACGAAACGGCGCATTGGACCGCTACGACCTATCCAGGGCCAAAGGGGAACTGGGTGTTTAATGCAGCTACGATTTGGTGGGCGCAGGGCTTGTCCGTGCCGCCGGGACACATGCCGCCGATATCCCATTACGGACGTCCGCATGGGCCTGATTCCAGGGTTGAGCAAATTACACGCAATGTGTTGAATCGATTTATCGGTTGAGTGGCACCGAGGCGTTGCAATAGAATCGAATTGGGCAACGTGGTATAACGAGTCAGGAGGATTCTCGCGTGGAAGAGTCAGAAAAGGCCGAGCTTGCGGCACTGATATTGAAGGGTTCGAAGATCGAGGCCATCAAATTCTATCGTGAGGCTACGGGACTCGGACTCAAAGAGGCGAAGGAGGCAGTCGAGAAGCTTGAGCGGGAGATGCGCGCGGAAATTCCTGAGAAGTTCGCGAAGGCATCTTCAGGTTGCGGTGCGGCGGCTGTGCTCGGATTGGTCGTGTTGGGTGGGCTGGCCATTGCGTTGCTCTAGCGTTCGCGGAAATCGGTTTTAGACCATGGTATTCAGTTCATACATTTTCTTGTTCTACTTTCTACCTCTCGCATTGTTGATCTATTATGCCTCTCTGGGTCGTGCGAAGAACGTGTTTTTGACGCTCCTGAGTTATCTATTTTACGGTTGGGCGAATCCTGCTTTTGTTGTGCTGATGTTTGCGTCGACTACGGTCGATTTTTTCTGTGGTCTTGTGATCGCGCGACCTGCGGGGCTCGACGATGCCGGGCGACCGAAGTTGTTGGCGCAGAAAGCGGAACGGTCGCGTGCGCAACGTGTGGCCCTGATTGTGTCGATCACGAGTAATTTGTCGCTTCTGGCTTTTTTTAAGTACTTCAATTTCGGCATCGAAAATTACAATTCGCTGGTGGAGATGCTCGGTCTCGGGCAACTGCAATGGGAGACGTTCTTTCGTGTCACGCTGCCGCTCGGCATCAGTTTCTACACATTTCAGTCGATGAGTTATTCGATTGATGTGTATCGGGGCGATGCGCGCGCAGTGCGTAGTTATACAGATTTTTCGTGTTACGTGACGATGTTTCCGCAGTTGGTTGCGGGGCCGATTGTTCGCTTTCACGAGGTGGCCAATCAGCTGCAGCATCGAAATCACACGTCGGAAAAATTCGCGCGTGGCGTGGCGTTTGTGAGTCTGGGTATGGCGAAGAAGATTCTCATTGCCAATCCTTGCGGGAAAATTGCAGATGTGTGTTTTGATGCGGGATCGCGCGAGATGCTGGACGCGTGGTACGGATTGTTTGCGTATAGTTTTCAGATCTATTTTGATTTCAGTGCGTATTCGGATATGGCGATCGGATTGGGGTTGTTTTTTGGCTTCGTGTTTCCGAAAAACTTCGACTCCCCGTATAAATCGAAATCGATTACCGAGTTTTGGCAGCGATGGCATCTGTCGTTGTCGCATTTTCTTCGGGACTATTTGTATATTCCCTTGGGGGGGAATCGGAAAGGGGACGGGCGTACGTATGTGAATTTGGCGATGGTTATGCTGCTGGGCGGGTTGTGGCATGGCGCATCGTGGAATTTCGTTGCGTGGGGAGGCATTCACGGGGGCATGCTGGCGTTTGAGCGGTTGCAGGGTAAGGACAGTATTTACCGATCGCTACCCGATCCGTTGCGTGTCGCGCTGACCTTTGTCATCGCGTCGTTCGCCTGGGTATTTTTCCGTTCGGAAACGATTGGGGGTGCGGGTGATTATCTGCTGAGCATGTTCGGGCTGGGGAGTGCGGCATCCGGCGCGTCGTTGCTTGGCACGATTATTCATCAGCCCTATTACTTCTTCAGTTTTGCGGTAGCCTGCGTATTCGCGTGGTTCATGCCTCAGACCTGGGATTTTACGCGGCAACTCACCTGGACAAAAGTAGCGTGGTGCTTTGCTGCCTTGTACGTGGCCATCGCTGTGATGACTACGCAGGAATACAACCCGTTTATATATTTTATTTTTTAGATGATGAATCACGATTCCCATAACGAGACAGTGCGAGAGAAACAGGCCCGGCTTGAGATTGGTCGGACTGAATTGTCGCCTGCATTGCGATGGTTCAGCATAGGTTTGTTCTTGATGACTATTTTTTCTGTGCCGATTTATCAAAATGTACTCGAAGGTGAGGGGCGTTTGGCGGGTCCGAGTGTTCGCGTGGATCGGGTGTTGCCATCTGGTGCGGCGTTGCGCGCGGTTTCGGTAGCGATCGTGCTCGATGAGACGATTGGTCGCATGGAGGGCTATGAAGATACGTTGGAGCAGGATTCATGGTTGCGAGCTGCGTTGTTGCCGGGAATGAATCGCACGCTTTCCCGATTCCGGAATGACATGAATGAGCAGCTGTATCTGGGGCAACGGGATTGGATGTTTTATCGTCCTTCGATTGATCATGTGACGGGTCCGGGTTTTTTGGAACCGGGGATATTGCGTGCGCGGGCCATTACGGAGGGGGTTGAAAGCGATCCGTTGGCCGCGATGGTTGAATTCCGGGATCGTCTTGCGGCGCGCGGGGTTGAATTGCTGGTTGTACCGGTGCCTACGAAGGCGGGTGTGTATCCGGAGGAGTTTAGCGCTGCGTTTCCGGCTGAGGAGGGGGGATTGCAGAATGTTTCGTTCGCGGCGTACTTGGAGCGTATGGCGGAACATGGTATTTATGCGGTCGATGTGCTTCCTGATTTGATTAATGCCAAAGAGGAGGTGTCGAAGCCGCTGTATCTGGCGACGGATAGTCACTGGAGTCCCGAGGGCATGCGTGTGGCGGCTGACACGATTGCGGACTATGTGCGGACTCATGATCTGATTCCGGTCAGTGACCCGGTTTCTTTTCGCGTGAATGAGCAGATGGGGTTCAGGGGGAGCGGTGATCTTGTGCGCATGTTGGACCGGCGTGACGATGAAACTCTTTTTCTGGATTTACGTTGGCGCGGACGTATTCAGGCGGAGCGAACGATAACGCCTCGAAAACTATTTTATACTTCCGGGGCGGCGTGGACGGAAGATGAGTCGGCATCGGTCCTCGTGCTTGGCGACAGTTTTTCGCGTATCTACTCGGACCCGTCGCTGGGTTGGGGAAGAGGCATGGGGCTTGTCGAGCAGCTTAGTTATAACTTGGGCGTTGCGATGGACGGAATCCGGATTAACGATCAGGGGGCCTATGCGACCCGCGAAACGTTGAGTCGCGATATTCAGGCGGGCGATGATCGGTTGCGTGGAAAGAAATTGGTTATCTGGGAATTTTCGACCCGTGAACTGTCGTTTGGCGATTGGCGCACGGGCTACGAGTATGCGCCGCGGGTAGTGCCCACGAATGATTATGCTGGTGATGCTGTTGTGGCGCGGGGTGTCATTGAGTCTATCACGCGACCCCCGGCTCCGAATGAAACGCCTTATCCCAACGGGCTGATCTCCATTCACCTCAGGGACGTGGTAGTGGCGGGATCGACGAGCTTTCCGAGCGGGGTCGTCGTTTTTGCATGGGGCATGCAGGAGCACAAACATACCGAGGCTGCGACGTATGCGCGTGGGCAGGAAGTGATGGTGCAGCTGCAACCGTGGTTGTCAACGCGGGACTCGCTGGGCAGTTTTAGTCGAAGCGACTTCGATGACCTCAGTTTGTTGCGATTGGATGCGTTTTATGGAGAGTTTCTTGAGGCGGGCTCGACCGTTGAATCGAATCCGGCGAGTGTTCAGGAAAATAGGGGAAGTGCGTCGGTAATTGGAAATGCGGAGTCGCTCGTTGCGGAACGCATGCGTACATCGACCGGCGAGGTGGAGTCGGCATTTATGGAGGCCGTCAGCCGTCAAGAGAAGATAGGATACACGGGCGCGCTGGATATGGTCGGGCGAGATGGGTGGTATCTTCTGCGGCATTCGGCGAAGGCATTGTTGTCGGGTACGTTTTTTGCTCCTACGGCCACGGAGTGGCATTCGCGTCTTGTTGAGCCGAACGTGATTTCTGCGATCGCTGATTATAGCGAGGTGCTTCGTGCGCGTGGTGTCGAATTGATTCTGATGCCTGCGCCTTCGAAGCTGTTTTTTCATGCGGACTCGATTCTGATGACGGATTCTTTTACCAATCTTGACGATTCCGTTCGTCTTGATCGAAAGTATGCGGAACTGTATGCGCTGTTGAGGGAACGAGAGGTCAACGTTCTTGATTTGTATCCGGAATTGACACGCCGCATTGGCGAGGCGGATGAACTCATCTATCGCAAGGATGATCACCATTGGTCGAGTTATGGATACCGGGAAATCGCGGATATTATTAATCGACATGTTGGTGGGGATAAACTATTTTCTGCGGTGTCGAAGCGAAACTATGTGATTCGCGAGGAACAGGCGGTGGATAAGGGCTCGCACTGGTCGCAGGCTGTTTTGGCACCGGAGAGCGATATTTTGAAGCCGGAGAATCAGGATTTTCTGACGGATGTGTTGGCGGTGAAGGAATTGAAGGACGATGGTACGCTCATAAACGTCGAGCCTTGGCGGGCTAGCCCGGTACTGATTATCGGGGACAGTTTTGTGACCCATTTGAGTCGTAGCGAGAATGATTTTGGCGCGGGACTGGTGGATCAGTTGGCGGGAGTGCTTGGATTTCCGATCGATTCGATTGGCGTGGCGGCTGGTGGCGCGAATGAGGCGCGTGTTGAGCTGGCTCTTGACGCGGGACGTCTGAATGGCAAAAAAGTGCTGATTTGGTGTTTTCGAAGTGAGGAGCTGGTGTATGCGACGTCTGGCAATGGCTGGTTGAAGGTTCCGCTGCCGAAAACAGTTGACAGATAGTTCGAAAGCGGTGGTCCTTGCGTTGCGATTGACTCTGAGTGGGTGGCTATCCATAATGACCTTTCGGTTGCTACCAGATGGTTTGAGGAGATTGGGCATTGATGACATCTATTGCGTTTTTGGGGATGATGGTTCTTTCGGCATCGAGTTTGCTTGATGGAGAGGCGACGCTTGTCTCGGAGGGATACAAGTTCTCTGAAGGACCGGTGTGGATCGCGGGTGAAGGCTTGGTGTTCAGTGATGTGCGCGGGGACACCATGTATCGTGGCGACGGGAGTGAATTTCGTAACCCTTCCAATTTGGCCAACGGTTTGGCGCTCGACTCCGAGGGGCGGCTGATTGCGTGTGAGTCGGGATTGAAGCGCATCACGCGTACGGAATCGGATGGCTCGATAATCGTACTTGCGGACAACTTCGATGGCAAAGGATTGAACTCGACGAATGACGTGGTCGTGCGTTCGGATGGCGGGATTTATTTTACGGACCCCGGTGCTACGACGAAGACGGTGCTTTCGACGAACGGGGTTTATCGCATTGATCCGGAGACGGGCGCGTTGAGTGAGTTGTCCACGACGGCGCGTTATCCGAACGGGATTGGTTTTTCGCCGGATGAGAAGACGTTGTATGTCGCGGATTTCATGGGCGGGTTGATTCGGCAGTATGATGTGGCAGCGGACGGGAGTGTGTCCGGCGAGCGCGTATTTTGCGATGTGAAGAATCCTGATGGATTTGCTTTAGACGAGCAGGGAAATTTGTGGACAGCCGACAGAAATGGCGTGGCGGTATTCAATAGAAGCGGGGAGCAGGTGGAGGCATTTGAGTTGCCAGCGAAACCGACGAATTGTTGTTTTGGCGGGGAAGACGGGAAAACATTGTTTGTGACGGCGCGCAGTGCGGTTTATAGCATTCGGACGAAGGTGAAAGGGTTGGGTAGGTTTTAAGGGCTACATTGGGCAACGAGGGTAACGGGAGTCGGGACGGGGTATTGATATGGCGAATAGGGTTCGATGGGGCATTTTGGGCACGGGCAGTATTGCGCATCAGTTTGCCGATGCGTTGACGGCGATGGACGATGCGGAGATCGTGGCGGTGGGGTCGCGCACGCAGAAATCGGCGGATGCTTTTGGGAAAGAGTACGGGGTTGAGCGTTGTCATTCGTCTTATGATGATTTGGCCAATGATGCAGATGTTGATCTGATTTACATCGCGACGCCGCATGGTTTGCACAAAGAGAACACGATTCTCTGCATTGAAGCGGGCAAGGGTGTGTTGTGCGAGAAGCCGTTTACGATTAATCGGAAGGATGCGGAGGAAGTATTCGCCGTCGCGAAAAAAGAGCAGGTCTTCGTGATGGAAGCGATGTGGACTCGTTTCATTCCGGTGTTGAGGCAGGCGATGATTTGGATCGATGATGGATCGATTGGTGAGGTTCGCATGGTGCAGGCGAACTTCGGATTTCGCTGGGATGCGCCGGAGGGTGCTGCGCTTTTTGACCCGGCGATGGGTGGGGGGAGTTTGTTGGACGTGGGAATTTATCCGATCACCTTGGCGCACATGGCGTTCGGGAGCGTGCCGACGCAGATTCAGAGTATCCCGACGATTGGTCGAAATGGTGTTGATGAGCAGGCGGGTATGGTGTTGGGATTTGAGAATGGCGGGCTGGCCGTGTTGAGTAGCGCAATCATGACGGAGACACCTTACGATGCGTATATTATGGGGACGGATGGCATGATTCGGCTTCACGACAGTTTTTGGAACGCGACCAAGGTGAGTTTACGTCGTAGTGAGGGGGAGCCTGAGGTTCACGAGTTCCCGCAGATGTGCAATGGCTACGAGTACGAGGCGCGAGAGGCGCAGCGGTGCTTTCGTGAAGGCAAACTGGAAAGCGAAATCATGTCGCATGCGACGACGTTGGATGTTTTGGGGATCATGGATACGTTACGGGCGCAATGGGGCCTGACGTATCCGATGGAGTAGGTTTTTAGGCCGGATCGTATTGGGGAACCTTCATAAGCTCGCCGCCGCGCAACGCGGATTCGTGGGCGATGATGCCGGGCACGGTGTAGGCCAGGGCTTCGTAGATATCCACGGTGGGTTTGCGATCGTGCATCAGCGCGTCGATGAACTCATGCGTCAGGAAGCAATGAGAGCCGTGGTGTCCGCTGTTGTGGCGTAGCGGCTCGGGTAGCAGGTCAGTCTTCCACCATTCAGGTTGTTTGTATTGTTCGAAAGGGGACAGATTGCGCTCGAAACCTGCATCGTCTTTTTCTTTGAGGCCCTCTTCGCTTCGCACGATGGTGGGGCCGATGCCGTTTTGGTGCGGGCCGTAGAAACTCATGTCGGTGCCGACCCATTCGCCGCGTTCGGTGCCGCGGTGCGCGCCTTTCCACCAGACGTAACATTGAAAGGCGTGGTCGCGGTCAGTTTTGAATTGCGCGGTGCAGTTCCAGAAGGGGTTGTTGTAGGCGTTGTCCTTGAGGATGGGGTCGTCATCGCCGTAACCGTGGCAGACCACTTCGGTGAGTCGTTCTCCGGTGACACCGATGAGCAGTGCGGTGGTGTGGGTGGGGTAATGCATGGGTGCGAAGCCGTATCGCCAGGTGCGTTTGCCGTTTTCGAAGTAGAGCGATTCGAGGCCGGAGTGCTGGTAGTAAGCTTGGGCATAATAGAGATCGCCAAAGTTTCCGGATTTGTAGAAGTTGCGTGCGGAGATGGTTGGCTGTTGGTAATAGCTTGTTTCGGCCATCATGTAGGTGAGGCCAGTTTTCTTGACTGCGGCGAGGAGTCGTTCGGCGTCTTCGATGGAGCCTACACACGCGGGAACGGCGGAGAGCACGTGTTTGCCGTTTTTCATGGCGAGGATGGCGTGGTCTACATGGAGCGGGGCATCGGTGAATAGGCCGACGGCATCGATGTCGGGGTCGAGCACGAGTTCTTCGAGGCTGGGGTAGGATTTGGTGCAGCGATAGGTTTTCATCAGGTGGTCGCGGCGTTCCGGACGCAAATCGCTGACGGCCTCGACGATGCAGTCTGGATGTTCGTGGAACTGGAAGGATGCGCCGAAACGTCCGCCGACGATGCCGATGCGGATTTTTTTGTTTGCTGCGGCGACGGATTGAGTTTTGCCTATCGAGAGGGCGAGTGCAGCTGAACCGCCCAATTTCAGGATATCTCTGCGGGATAGATTCGAAGGGTCATTTTTCATGGTGTGTTCCTTGTGGTTGATTGCTTGAATATAACAAGATGTCGCGTGCGGTTCCATCAGTTGACCCTTTGGCTTGACAGTGCTATTTTGGACAATTGTTTTGTTGAGGTTTTTGGTGAATCTGGAGTAGAAATGAGCGATATCGATTCTTCGAACGACGACTTCCCCATCAAAGTCGATAACCTGAGCCGGACATTCGGATCGAAGCAGGCGTTAAAGAATGTGAGTCTGAATGTTCCGCGTGGATGTGTGTTTGGATTGCTGGGCGAAAGTGGGGCGGGCAAGACGACGTTGATGCGGCACTTGCTCGGGTTGATGAAGCCGCAGGAGGGTCGGGTGCGGGTTGTCAGGTGTGACCCGGTGGAGGAGCCGGAGTCGGTGTTGAGTCAGATCGGCTATCTTTCTGAGGATCGTGATATGCCGGGTTGGATGCGGATTCGTGAATTGATGCGGTATACTCAGGGGTTTTATCCCGATTGGGATCAGGCGTATGCGGATGAATTGATGGGACGTTTCGATCTGGTTCCGGAGCAGAAGGTGCGCACCTTGTCTCGTGGTCAGATGGCGAAGATGGGCCTTATTTGTGCGCTGGCGCATCGACCGGGTTTATTGATTTTGGATGAGCCGTCTTCGGGATTGGACGTTGTGGTGCGCCGTCATATTTTGGACGCGGTGATGCGTACGGTCGCTGATGAAGGTCGGACGGTTTTGTTTTCGTCGCACCTGATGGACGAGGTTGAGGCGGTGTCCGATTACGTGGCAATTTTGCATCACGGGACGCTGGTGTTGTGTGATCGGCTCGATACGATTCTGCGCACGCATCGCAAGGTTACGGTGGAGTTCGAAGGTCCCCAGAAGCATGGTCCGAAAATCGATAATGTGCTCCTGTGGGAAGGTCGCGGGAAACATTGGTCGGCTCTGTGCGCGGGGGATTGGAATGCACTGGTATCGGCACAGAAGATCCATCGTTTTCGGATCTTGAAGGATGAAACGCCGAGTCTGGAAGATATATTTGTGGCGCGAATCTCCGACGAACCGCTGGAGAATCTGTGATGGCGCTTAATCACGGTAGCACGACGTTGCTGATGGCATTGGGCCGACGGACCTTGCCATTGTTGTTTATACAGGTGGTGGTCACGGCGATATTTTGCATGTTTGTCCAGAATTTCGACCTGTCGCTTGGAAGTCGAGGTGCGATGGATCGTGGCGATGTACGTACGCTGGTGCCGGAGGGTGGGGAATCTTTGTTGCTCGCGATTCTGGTTGTTTCGGTGAACGCGTTGTTCAGTATTGGGACGGTGGTGCTGCAACACAGCGATTCGAAAAGTCTTCGTGTGGGCTTGCCGATTCACGTTTACTTGTTGCCGCTGACGTTCCGGCGGATGGCCACGGTACACATGGTGTACGGTGTCGTCGCGGTGGGCTTGGTCACGTGGATCGCGGCAGCATTGGCGGCGCGTTTCTTGAGCGGTGCCTTTGCGTCGTGGCAACCTGCGGTATTGGCGATGACGGTGTACGCAATCGCCCAGGCATGGGCCCTTGTATTCGGGGGGCGGCGTCGTCCGGTGGGAGCACTGGTCGGTTTCGTGGCCTGCGGCGCGGGTCTGATTTTGGCGATGCGCAACGAAACTGTGGTGGGTGTTGTTTCCTCCGTGCCAGGGGTAGCTGCCGGTGTTGGCGTGCTGGTGGTCGGTATTATTCTGCTTGAGATTTCGATTCGCTTGGGCCGGGAGAATCGCTTCCGTGCTTTCGAAGGTGCATCGGATATGTTGTCCGACGGGAGTGGTGTGAAGACGCGTAAACCGTTTTCGTCTGCATATTGGACGCAGGCATGGTATGAATGGCGTACGACGGGATGGGTGTTGCCGTGTCTTGTGGTATCGATATTGGCTCTCTATTTTGTGGTCGTCCCGCTGTTTACGGGACTCTTTGTTGCGTCCACTGATACGCGCGATCCTTTGGGGGAAGGATTCGCGACACGGTTCGCGATGCAGTGGGCGAACAACCAGCATATTATGGTGACGGGTATTCTGTCGTCTGCGGGTGGCGCGGGAGTCTTGACGGGAGCTTATCTATTTTTGGTATCCGGGGAGTGGCGCCAGAAATCGACTTTCTTACGCACTCGTCCATTGAGGACCGACCAACTGGCCTGGGTTCGACTGACTGTTTTATTTTCCAGTACGGCGTGTGCCACCGCGATATTGATGGTGACCTATGGTGTGATCAATATTGTATTGCAAGGAATTGATCCGCAGTTCGATTATCTTTTGCATCAACGCGTGGGTTTCGAGCATATACACGATTATTTTGTGGTGGCCTTTTTTGCGGGTACGCTTTTCATGATTATGTGGACGGGATTGTGGATTGTGAATGCGAGTTTTGGGTTAAGTGTGTTTGGTGCGTTGTCGGTTGTCGGGATGCTGCTGACGGCCCTGCTGATTCGTTCCAGCGATCTCGCAGGCGATCATATTGCCTTCTATTATATTCAACGTGCGCCGGTCTGGCTTGCCGCGGCACTTTGGATCATGGCCAGCATAACGATGTATCGTCGCGCGTATAGTGATCGCGTTATTCCGAGTGGGGCGCGTCGTTGGGCGGGGGTACTCTGGGTGTCGTACACGGTGCCTTTCCTCTATTATGGGATGGGCATTCGCTATTACGCGACGATTCTGGATGAAAACGGCAACATTCTGCATGGGGTGCGTGTGACGGATCTGAATCTGGTGGCGCCGGAAGGCATTCCGTTGACGCATCCGGTTGATTGGGTGTTGTGGGCTGGGTTGTCTCTGTTTCCGATTCTGCCGTTTGTTACGCTACCCTATCGTCTCAATGAGATGCGGCACGATTGATTGCTTGTTGAGCCGCGACAAGTTGGACAAGGTGGGCTGAAATGGGTAGAGTGGACCTTCGATAGACGGTATTTTTAGGCGATTGCATAGGCAATTGTTCACAGGTATTATTCATTTATGATTCCAAAATTCTTCCAGCATCTATATTCGTTTCAGACCCGCACCGAGGGCCTTTAGACGATGTCACGATATGTCTTGCGCAGATGCTTGTCGGGTGTGGTCACGCTATTCGGGATTACCTTTATCACCTTCCTCGTGATTACTTTGGCACCGGGCGATCCTGCGGAAATGCAGCTGGCCCAAATGCAGGATGGTCGTGTTTCTGAGGAACTCTACCAGCAGTTGCGCGAGTACTATAATCTGGATAAGCCGATGCCGGTGCAATACGCGATGTGGTTGGGGCGATTGGTGCGCGGGGATATGGGCAATTCGTTTCATGACGGTTCGAAGGTGACGCGCAAGATTGGCGATGCGCTCATGCCGACGATGTCGGTCGCGATGTTATCGATTTTTCTGACGTATCTGATCGCCGTGCCCATCGGAATTTTCAGCGCCGTAAAGCAGGGCTCATGGTTCGACACCATCATGAGCACGCTGGTGTACATGCTTTACTCAGTACCGCCGTATGTCATCGGGATGCTGATGATTTTGTATTTTGGCGTGGAGCTGAATTGGCTGCCGTATCGGGGCATGTTTTCGGATGATTATGAAGAGTTGTCGACGATCGGGAAAATGTTGGACATCGGGTCGCATTATGTATTGATCACGATCAGTTTTACGGTGGGTAGCCTAGCCTATTATTCACGATTTACGCGACAGAACTTGCTGGAAGTGACGCGGCACGATTATATTCGCACGGCCCGTGCGAAGGGCTTGCCGGAGCATATTGTTATTATGAAACATGCTTTTCCGAACACGTTGATTCCGCTCATTACGTTGATGAGTCTGACCTTTCCATTTATTCTGAGCGGTAGTGTGATCATCGAGACGATGTTCAATTGGCCGGGGCTGGGTCGGCTGTTTTATGATTCGGTATTGCGTCGTGATTATCCCACGGTGATGGGTCTGAGCGTGATGACGGCGGTGCTGGTGCTGGTGATTACTTTGCTGGCGGATCTGGCGTATGCCTTTGTTGATCCGAGGGTGCGTTATGACTGATTTGGATACGCCAATCAAAAAGTCGCCGGGGTTCTGGCGCGTTGCGTGGCGCCGGTATCGCACGCATAAGCTGGGCATGCTGGGTCTCGGCATTGTGTTGACGCTGTTCATGGTTGGCTTCTGTGCGCCGTTGTTGGCGAATGATGAGCCGATTATGACGCGTTATGAGGGTGCCTGGTATTTCCCGGGAGTCGTGGAAACGATTCAAAATATTCCCATGGCGAAACTGATCATCAAGAAGGACAAACCGTTCCGCTTCGAGTCGTTCACGTTTAAGGATAATTTTGACGCGGAACGGGATTGGGCCTTGTGGCCGCCGATTCCTTATGGTCCAATTGAGTTGGCGGCTGAACCGTTGGAGGCACCGTCGTCCGTGCATCTACTGGGCACGGATGAATCGGGTCGGGATGTATTGTCGAGGCTTATTTATGCGGCGGGCATTTCGATGAAGATAGGATTCATCTCGATGGGCATTGCACTGGTCATCGGCCTCGTGCTTGGATCGGCCGCGGGGTATGCTGGCGGCTGGGTGGATATGCTGATATCACGCCTGATTGAAATCATCATGTGTTTTCCGACATTCTTTATTATTTTGGCCATTATGGCTTGGTTGCCTCCCAGGATTGAGTTCGTAATGATTGTTATTGGACTTACGCGCTGGGTGGCCATTGCGCGCTATGCACGAGCGGAAATCATGCGCCTGCGCGAGTCGGATTTCGCTGTTGCTGCGAGGGCTCTGGGTGCCAGTCCGGTTCGGGTGGTATTTCGGCATTTGATACCGAATGCGCTTGCGCCGATTCTGGTCAGTGTCACCTTCGGGATTGCTTCGGCCGTGCTAATCGAGGCGGCGCTTTCCTGGCTGGGCTTTGGTGTGCAGGCGCCGCAACCTTCGTGGGGCACGATTTTGCGTTCGGGATATGAAAACCTGTTCACGGCACCGCACATGATTCCGCCGGCGTGCGTGGCTATTTTTCTTGCTGTGCTCTCGTTTAATTTGGTGGGGGATACCTTGCGCGACGTGATTGATCCACGCCTGCATTCAGGAGATTTGTAGAGTCATGAATTCGTCGAATGAACCCATTATCTCTGTAAGCGGCCTCAAGACGGCCTTCCGTATGGGCAAAGAGGAAGCCCTTGCCATAGAGGACGTCGCGTTTGAGATTGGTGCTGGCGAGACGCTTGCGATTGTCGGGGAAAGCGGTAGTGGCAAGAGCGTTACGGCGTTGTCTGTGATGGGATTGATTCCCAATCCGCCGGGGCGTGTGGTGGGTGGCGAAATATTGTTTGGCGGAAAAGATTTGCTCAAGTGCAGCGCGAAAGAAATGCGATTGACGCGTACGCACGACATCTCGATGATTTTTCAGGAGCCGATGACCTCGCTGAATCCAGTTTTTCGAATCGACACGCAGATTTCCGAGGTGTATCGATTGCATAAAGGCATGAACAAACGCGACGCGCGTGATGCTTCTATTGAGATGCTTAAACGGGTCGGTATTCCTGCGCCGGAGATTCGCATCGATGAATATCCACACCAATTGTCGGGGGGGATGCGGCAACGGGTGATGATCGCGATTGCGTTGGCGTGTGATCCGGTGCTGCTGATTGCGGATGAGCCGACGACGGCACTGGATGTTACGATTCAGGCACAGATTCTCGACTTGTTGCAGGAAATGCAGGCGGAATATCAGATGGCGATGATGCTCATTACGCACGATCTGGGCGTGGTGGCTGAAATGGCGGATCGGGTTCATGTGATGTATGGCGGGCGGGTGGTTCATACTGCGGATGCGGACACGTTGTTTGAATCGCCGCAGCATCCGTATACTTTTGGGCTGTTTGAGTCGCTTCCGGATATGGACGGCCGCCAGGTGACGTTGCCGACCATTGAGGGCTATGTGCCACCTATCAATGATTTCCCCTCTGGCTGTCGATTTCATCCGCGCTGTCCGTATGCGATGGATTTGTGTGAAACGCAGGTGCCATCGTTGACACCGACGTCTTTGGGTGATGAGGTGGCGTGTTGGTTGCATGACAGGGCGACGATGGAGGCGCGCGGATCGTCGATTGGGATTCCCAAGGTGTCTTCGACATGAATGCTATGAACTCAAATACCGATCTCCTGGTTGTGGAAGATTTGGTGATGCATTTTTCGAAGTCGGGCGGATTTTTGTCGGGTAATTCTTCGGTGGTGCGGGCGGTAGACGGTGTTTCGTTCAGCATCCCGAAGGGAAAAACCTTGAGTTTGGTGGGGGAGAGTGGTTGTGGCAAAACGACCACGGGGCGTCTGGTGCTGGACCTGATTAAGCCGACGTCGGGCACGGTGAAGTATGACGGCGTTGATATCAGCACGTTGGATAGGGCGGGCATGCGTGCGATACGTCGTCGTATGCAGATCATTTTTCAGGACCCCTTTTCGTCTTTGAATCCGCGGATGTCGGTTGCGAAGATAATTGGTGAAGCATTAACTATTCACGGTATTGGCACGAAGGAGTCGCGGCTTGAGCGGGTGTACGAGTTGCTTGAGCTGGTGGGGCTTCCGCGTGAGAATGCGGGTCGCTATCCGCATGAGTTTAGTGGCGGGCAACGTCAGCGTATCGGTATTGCGAGGGCGCTGGCGGTGGAGCCTGAGCTAATTGTGGCGGATGAGCCGGTTTCTGCGCTGGATGTGTCGATCCAGGCACAGATTTTGAATTTGATGAGTGACTTGCAGAGGAAATTTGGGCTGACGTATCTTTTTGTGGGGCATGATCTGAGTGTGATTCGCCATATATCGGATTTTGTGGCGGTTATGTATCTGGGGCGTATCGTGGAAATCGGGGCCGTGGACGAAATTTTCAATAATCCGGTGCATCCCTATACGCAGGCCTTGCTGAAGGCTGTTCCGGCGACGCGGCCGAGTATGCGTCGCAAGCGGGAGATTCTTGAGGGAAACGTGCCGAGTCCGATTGATCCGCCGTCGGGATGCCATTTTCATCCCCGGTGCAGGCTTTGCGAGGCGGTGTGTAGTCTGGAAGACACGCGATTGGTGGATATTGGCTCGGGTCATCGGGTGGCGTGTCACGTCGCGACGTGGTAAGGGAAAAAGTTGGAATTTTCTTTGGAATGGGTATTGACACGGCTGGACAAGTTGGGTACTATCCAACTCAGTGATGGGTTTTAGGTTCTACCAATCGGTGGGCATTGCCGGGTAGTTGACTCCAAGAAAGGGAGGACTTCAAATGGAACTTGTAGGAATGGGAATTACGATTCTGGGCGTTTTGGTTTTTAGCGTATTCGTCAGCTCGAAACGGCAAGATGATACTATTGCGTTGCTGAAGAAGATTGAGGAAAATACGCGAAGCGGTAGTGGCGACTAAGGAATTTAGGGGGTCGTCGGATCTA
>JAYGCN010000193.1:0-1547 GCA_046583315.1 Candidatus Hydrogenedentota bacterium | reverse complement strand
CCCTTCATCGCTGGGAAAGAGCTGTATTACATCGCCCAGGCGGTGACCTACGGCAACATCGCCGGTGACGGCCATTTCACAAAACGCTGCTCCGAGTGACCTTACCCCGATTTTAGTACCAAAGCCTAAGAGAGAGAATCCGGGTTCATGGGGCCGGTGTTCTTCTGGAGTGAGGCCGTAGGCCGAACGGAAGAAGAACACCGGGCGGCAAATGCCGCAGGGGTCTGGTAACCTAACGAACTATGAAGTCGTCGATGGTTGTAGTCAAGCCGCCAGCGATCAATAACCCAACAAGCTTCCGCCAAGCTAAGGAACAACTCTCCGTTGAGCAGCTCATCGCGAAGCTTGCCGTTGAAACTCTCCACATATCCATTTTCCCAAGGACTGCCTGGGGCGATGAACAACGTTTTGACGTCACCTTTGTCGAGCCACTTCGTCAACGCCTTGGCGACGAACTCGGGGCCGTTGTCGCTACGGATATGTGTGGGTGTTCCACGGACAGCGAAAACGTAACGCAATACCTTGATGACTTGCTGGGCAGTGAATGATCGAGCGACCTCAATCGCCAAGCATTCGCGTGTGAATTCGTCGATCACCACCAACAGCCGAATCTTTCGACCGTCTTCAAGTCGATCAGCAACAAAATCGTACGACCAAACGTGGTTCTTGTGTTGGGCACGTCGACGGACGCAGCTGTTTTCGCTGCCGCAACGAGGTAGTCGTTTGCGACGGTGCTGTTTTTGAGGCACTTGCATGTTTTCTTCCTGCCAAATTCGCTGGATACGCTTGTGATTCACACGCCAGCCACGGACGCGCAACTCACGATATACGCGAGGACTGCCGAACCGTTGGTCGCGACAGGCGATGCGTCGCATTTCCGCAAGCAACTTCCGCTCGTCAGCCGGACGGCGCGGCTGGTAACGCTGCGTCGTCCTTGATTGGCCAAGCACTCGACACGCACGCCGCTGCGAAACTCTATCCGGCCCCAGTTTGCGACGCACTTCGTCGACTGCGCGACGACGTCGCTCGGGGCCTAGAAGTTTCCCTTCGCGGCTTCCTTTAAAATGGCATTGTCCAGAGCCTGGTCTGCCACCAGTTTCTTCAACTGAGTATTTTCCTTCTGAAGGGCCTTCAGCTGCTTGGCCATTTCCGGGGCCATACCACCGTACTTCTGACGCCAGCGGTAGTACGTCTGGGTCGAAATGCCGAGCACCTTACAGATCTCAGGCACTTTCTTGCCCTTGCCAAGCTCTACGTCAGCACGACGCAACATCGGGATAATCTGGTCAACACCGTAATGTTTCTGTGGCATCTGAAACAATCCTTTCCGGGCTTCGCCCGGCATGAATTCTCTCACAATCACTGGCACTGATCACGGGGTAAAGGTCAAAAGCACGGGTGGAATTTGCTTTCGATCCACATTGCGGGGAGCGGAAAACAGATGACATCGATTATCTGTCTTCGCTGTTGTTCTGACGCCTTGCCCTCACACTCACGAACAACTGTCAGCAGAAGCCTGCCGATTGAAAAATCAATTCGGAGAACGT
>JAYGCN010000179.1:0-34233 GCA_046583315.1 Candidatus Hydrogenedentota bacterium | reverse complement strand
ATCCCGCGTCGTTCTGCGGACTTGTTGGCATCAAACCCACCAAGGGCATGATTAGCCGTGACCCCGGATTCGACGGATGGCCATCTCTCTCGCACAACGGCCCCCTGACGCGAACGGTGGCCGATAGCGCACTCGCCTTGGATGTATTAACCGGGTATGAGTCCCGCGACATGCATTCCGTCCCGTTGCCGCCTCAGAATTTCTTGAAGAACCTGCAACGCGACATCAAAGGGCTTCGGGTCGCCTATTCAAAAGACATTGGGTATGCGGAAGTCGACCCGGAAGTCGTCGCGCGCTTCGAAGAAGGCGTGAAAGCCTTCGAAGAGTTGGGCTGTGAACTGACCGAAGCCACCCCGGATTTTTCAGACGCGCGAAAGATATTCCAGGGCGTGCAATTCGTTGAAGCGGTGGGTGGCGAATACCAATTTCTCAATCCTGATGGCACCTCGGACATGACGGAGGACCTCACGCGCTTCATTACCAAACGCAAAGACATGCTTGCCCGCGACTACATGGCTGCGTTGACCCGCCGCGACGCGCTGTACCTTCGGGTTCATACCTTCTTTCAGAATTACGATCTCTTTTTGACCCCGACTATGGCGATACCGCCCTTCAAGCATCCCAAGACCATGGCGGAGTATCCGCATGAGGTAAACGGTATCGAAGTATCCTCAACGGGCTGGCAACCTTTTACCTATCCCTTTAATTTGACCGGACAACCCGCGGCAACGGTGCCCTGTGGCTTCAGCGAGGCGGGATTGCCCATTGGTCTTCAGATAGTAGGGCGACGATTCGAAGATTTATTGGTCATGCAGGCGGCCGCACAGTACGAAAGCGTTAAACCCTGGGCTGATGCGCGTCCATCACTTTGATGTAGCGGTCTTGGCGAGAACCCGATCAACATTCTCGCGAACCTCATTGATCTGCCAGTCCATCAGTCCGCAATCGGCATAGACATCGTCGAAATTCTGAACTTGATGGCGTGCGATCGCGGTTAAAGTGGCTCGTGGTGCGAGAACAGACGGTTGAATGTCGAGTTCCTCAGCCCGCTGTCCGCAGCTTTTCTTGAGGGACTCCACCAGTGCCTTTGTATCCGCGATGGGTTCACGTTTCTCCCGTTTCTGGCGTGTCGTCGGATATTCCGAAACGGCCAGGTCGTGGGCATCGTTGATGGCGCTCTCCAGAGCTAGAAGCCTCGGCCCGACACAGTTCTTGGGAAGCCGCACGTGTCCGCTGCTCAGATAGGTGGCATCATTCTCGGAATTTATCGCGAGATCGATGATCTGGTGATTTCCCAAAACCTTGAATGCCGGGCGATCTATCTGTTGGGCTTCTGCATCGCGCCAGTTCCACAATGCACGAACAAAAGCCAACTGCCTGCGATCCAGGCCGCCAAGTCCCTTGATGCGCCATGCACGATCCGGATCACGCACCAGATCGCTTTCGGTGACATCGATAATCCGGTTGCACCATTCGGTGTGCCAATCGAGTCGCCCCTTGGCCACCAGTTGCTCGGTGAGAATATCAACAATGTCTTCCAGGAAGCGCGTGTCATCGATGGCATACGTCAATTGCGTACCCGAGAGCGGGCGGCGCGCCCAATTGGACTTCTGTGAATTTTTTGATAAGGTGATGTCACAGAACTGTTCCACCAACGCGCCGAGCCCAAAGCGCTCATAGTTGAGTAGCTGCGCGGCCAGCATCGTGTCGAAGACCCCTTTGTTTGGTCGATACCCGAAGGTAGACCGTAACATGCGCAAGTCGAAGTCGGCACCATGCAAGATGAGCGTCCGGTCGCGGAGCCATTCGATAAAGGGCGAGAGATCGAAATCGGCGAGCGGGTCGATAACGAAATGGTGATGGTCACAGGAAAGCTGAATCAGACACACTTTGTCGAAATAGTTGTGCAAACTGTTCGCTTCCGTGTCGAGTGCAACACGATTGGCATCGGAAAGCTTGTCGAGTAGCTCGTTTAAGGAATCGGCAGTAACTATGTATTCAAACGCCGGGCGTTCAATCATCGAATATGTCCAGGCTCGGGCGAAATGCGGCTTCAAGTAGAATTCCCTACTGTAGCAAGATATCGGTCGCGAAATAAAGAAGGCACTCTATTCAACACAGATAGGAAATCATTTCCTTCGGGATTACCATTACGGTACAATCGCTATAGAGCACAATGTTCTCAACTGGAACTATCGACGGAGCTTGTTCGAATGAGCAAATTCTTTGCTTTTTATATGGTCGCCAGCCTGATTCTATTCGCCAGTCTCACGGGTATATTCACGGCAACCAACGTCCATACCTATTTCATGGAAGAAGCGGAAGAAAAAACCTCAGATGCCGTTGATACGCCCATCGACGACCGACCGGCCCCATTCACCATCGAAGAATTTCAGGCTGCGTATCCCACCGTAAACAAAATTGTGTATGCGCCGCCCCTGTTGCGTGGATACCTGTATCAAACGAACAATCCCGTGGTTATTTACGAATCCACCGATTTTGAGGAGGCGCGTCAGGAGACTTTGCCGGCTGGCGGTGTGTTCGACCTGACATCGAGCAGGGGGTATCAGGGCGTGTGGACTCACACGATTCTCGTCAGTGACGGTCAGCGCACCTACGAAATGTTTATGAAGCACGCCGATTTAGGCCTTCATGATTTTTATGGGCCTCGACCGGATATTGCAACCGTGCAGCGCTTAACCGAACAGCATATGAGAGCCAACAATGAAATGGCTCGCAGACGCGACGAAGCAGAAGCGCAGTATGTCGCAGCGGTCGCGAGATATTGGGAGGCCGATGCGCTGCGCAATCCGGAGAGTGAATTTCGAGCCTTTATCGGAAAAACGCAATCGCGTGTCGCTCAACTGGACGGTAGCGGCATGACCTTTTCGGTAATTTTGGCAGGAATCATCACGCTTCTGATGGCGTTCTTCCTGGGATCCTTCAGCTGGCTGCGCGGGACCCGTGTCTGGGAATCGGATTTCTACATCGATGACCTTGAGCAAGCTGAGGAGCCGGACACCGATGAGGAGCCGCCCCGTGAAGAGGAAACAGACGACGATGCCCAATACTAAGTGCGTCTCAGCATCGGTCCAGATTGTTTAGCGTTGGGCACCGCGATGGGAAAATGGTCTCCAGCAAGGCCTTGCCTTCCGGCGAGATGAGTCGTGGAGACACCTCGAAAATATCGCTCATGCGAACGATACCGGTAATGATCCGTGTGAAGGTTGCGTGATCCACACTGAACTTGTTTCGTCCGGATTGACGCGCAATGTCAATAACCCCGTGATGCGTACGAATCCGGTAAGGTGTCTTGTCGACGAACAAAGTGACCTCCTCGTTCAGTTCGCGCAATAAGCTCTTTTCAAGTCGGAATTCCCACTCAGGTACCATGGATTCCAGTGTTTCATCAACATCGAGAATTCGCAGACTGCCCACGGATTCATGAAGGACAGGACCCGGCACGCCTTCGCTTCTGCTCATCAGAAATCGATTCAAGGGGTGTTCTTCGGGGAGGCGGTAGTTTACCTGATGAAGCATGTTGTCCCGGGCGTAGCGATTGCAGTGCGCCAGCAAAATCGGGAAAAATTCGCGGCTGCGCGCACCGGCTTCCTGGATGCACAGATTCGTACCGTGGCTCGAGGGTAGAAAGTAGGCCTGGACCAGTCCGTGGGAATCCGTGATCACCTGCGCCCGGCGTATCAGTTCCCATTTGTTGGATAAATGCGCACGTTCGCGCAACAGAGAGCATGAAATGGCACGATAGCTATCGGTATGAATCCAGTAAATATTCGCGAGATCGCCGGGTTTGATTGGTCGACATCGATACGCCATCGCGTCACTTTTTGGAGGTTCATGTGACACCGGGATCTGAATGACGCGCTCTTCAAATGCGGTCGTAAACCCGGAACGTTGATAGAGATCCGATTGCACGAAACATAGTGCTGCGTGGAAGCCGTGTTCTTTCAGATAATGAATCGACTCTTCAATCAGCCTACGCCCTACACCGTGATTCCGATAGCGCGGCAGGACCGAAATCCAACTGACCCCTCCCACCTTCAATCGCGATTCGCCCACGCGCAGTGTGTCGCTGGTGATTCTCAGCGCGCCAATCACGCGATTGTTTCGTATGGCTACGCGAATATGGCTTGGATGATAGCGTGGACCTGTGAGCGCGTGAAGGCGTAACCAGTGAACTTCGCGGGGGCGTTCAGAGCGATGGGCGCGCGTAATAAGCGCGAGGCCCTGCCGTCGTTCCTCGTCGTTTTCGATGGCCCTGACGTCGTAGGTCAGCGCTCTGGTGATGGTTGCCATAGCTTCGCCCTTCTTCTCCCCTATGGTACCGCAAATGCCCCGACGGCGTAAAAGAGGCCTATTCGTGGCGTAGCGCTTCTACCGGGTCCATATCGGCCGCCCGTATAGCTGGATAGAGGCCAAATATGACGCCTACGATCCCGGAAATTGAGAATGCCAGTACCGGTGCCCAAAATTCGATGATGGTTATCATGTCGGAGAAATAGGTGATGAGGTAGGGCACGATGATGCCGACTACGACACCGATAAGCCCGCCCGTGGCGGACAGCAAGACAGTCTCAATGAGGAACTGAAGGGCAATGTCGTGTCTTTTGGCTCCCAGCGCGCGGCGAATCCCGATTTCACGGGTTCTTTCGGTCACGCTTGCGAGCATGATGTTCATGATGCCGATACCACCGACCAGCAGCGAGATGCCTGCGATGGCTCCGAGCACGATATTAAACATGCGTGCGCTCGCCTCGGCCTGGCGCAACAAGGCCAGCGGGACTTCCACTTCGAAATCGTCCTTTTTGTGACGACGATCCAGTATTTCGCTGACGATGGCTCCCACTTCAATCACCCGATCCTGGTTATCTACCTGCAGCGTGGCTTCATGGAGTTCGACCGTCTCTGATTCCATACCGCCGGAAGTCTGCCGGATGAGTGTTTCACCAAAACGGTATTTTGCTGCAGTCAGCGGAATGTACATTCGGAACTGAACAGAATTGGAAGAGCCCGATTCACTTTGTCCCAGGTTCGAAAATCCCGCCGCTTCCATCACGCCGACGATTCTGTAGTAATCGCCCTTGACCTTCACTTTTTTTCCGACCGGATTTCCGACAGGAAACAATACCCTGGCGAGTTCGTCACCGAGTACACACACGTTGTCTCGATTCACGAACTCACTTTCGGTAAAAAAGCGACCCGTTGCGACGGAGAAATTACGGATGCCGGGGTAATCGATTGTCGTACCCATGATATCGCTGTTGGCCTTGCGCGAAAGATGCCAGACGTTCTCACGAATGATGCGTGTGGGCACTACGTTTTCGATATAGCGGATCGACTGCTCAAGCGTTTGAATATCCAGATAGGTTAGACCGTATTCCACTGCGGAGGGTCGCATGCCGCGACCGCTACTTTGTTCAAATTCAGCCGGTTTGATGCTTTTGATGATGATGTTCTTGCTACCCAGCTGCCGCAATTGTTCCTGGGCTTCAAAACTAGCGCCTTCACCCACCGCCAGCATTGCGATCACTGAACTCACCCCGAAAACCATACCCATCACGGTCAACAGGGAACGCAGACCGTGCGAATAGATGCTTTTGACGCCAAGACGCACGGTTCGCTTTAGTCGCGTAAATGTGAATCCCGAATGACTATATCGAGGCGGATCAGTGTGATATGCGTTCATCGCTCTCCACCTCGCCGTCATGCAGGCGCACACGCCGATACGTGCGTTCGGACAATTCGTCGGAGTGCGTCACCATAATGAGCGTCTTCCCCTGCTGATGCAATTCGTCAAAGAGAGTCATAATCTCCGCACCGGATTTCGAGTCGAGGTTACCTGTGGGTTCATCGGCCAAGATAATCAGCGGGTCATTGGATAACGCGCGTGCAATCGCTACCCGCTGTTGTTGACCACCGGACAATTCAAAAGGTTTGTGGTAGATGCGATCACCCAGCCCAACCTTTTCCGCAAATTTAATGGCTTTCTCGCGACTTTCCGCCTCGGGCCATCCCTGGTAATAGAGCGGCAACTCGATGTTTTCGATTACGGAGAGCTGTTGGATGAGATTATAGGATTGAAAAATGAAGCCCAGGCGTGCGCCACGGATATCAGAAAGCTGATCGTCGTCCAATTGCGACACGTCATCGTCGCCAAGGAGATATTGACCGCTTGTTGGACGATCCAGGCATCCCAACAGGTTCATCAGCGTGGATTTTCCGCACCCGGACGGCCCCATGATGCTCACGTATTCACCCTGACGGAAATCAATATCCACGCCGCGCAACGCTTCCACCGTTAGTCCCGGACCCATGTTATAGGTCTTGTACACGTCCTTGACGGAGGCGATAATCGAATTACTACTCATGACTTAATTCCCTATCCGCGTGACCTACGCGGCGGCCTCGGTCTCAGCAGGTTCTTCGATATCGTCGATCGTCGTACTGTCCGGTGCCAAAAGCAACACTTCTTCACCTTCCTCAAGACCATCCTTGATTTCGATGAAGGCCTCGGTAAACGAACCCGGCGTTACGATACGTTTCACCGTATTTCCATTCTTAAGCACATAACAAATATTTTTGTCGCCTTCGTAGGTCACCGCTTGTATAGGAACATACAGAACGTCGGTGAGTTTTTCGATGAGTATCTCGATTTGCGCGCTCATCCCCGGGCGCAACCAATCGTGCGTACCATCGATTCGAATGTCTGTGGGATAGACCTTCAAATCGGGATTCATGAATGCATTCGCCGAATCCGCCAGCACGGCCACTTTGACCACTTCACCTTCGAGGATGCGTCCAGGAAATGCGTCCATTTCGACGCTGACCATCTGACCAACACTCACTTTTTTGACGTTTGACTCATGAATATTGACTTTCACGCCCATGTGATTCATGTCCGGGATTGTGATGATGCGCTGCCGTTCGCGAACGGTCGATCCTTCCGCAATGGGTTCCTCGCTGCTTCGCCGCCAGGGACTCGAACCCGAACTGGAGCCGTACACCACGAGACCGGGACGTTCCGCGCGGATGATACACTTCTCAAGTTGATCTTTAAGGTTCTCAAACTCATCACGTTGAAGATTGAACTTGCGTTCCGAAGATTTCAGGCGGGCATCTGCTTCTGCGGTTTCGGCTTCAGATTCTTTGCGCTCGCGGACCAAACCCATCAAGGCATCTTCGTATCCGAAGAACAAAAACTCCGCTTGTTTGGGAAATGTATACTTGATGTACAGCTCCGTTTCCATACGCGTTGTTTCTACTCTTATCTTCGCTTTTTGTTCCTGAACCATTTGCAATTCAAGTTCATTTTGCGTGATGAATGCGGACTCAAAAAGTCGCTCTTGGCCCTCAAGCCGGGATTCGGCCAACCGTGCCTCCTCAATAGCCACCAACTCGTCCGCCTTCAGGTTACTCAGCGTCTGTTTCGCCTCTCCATCTTCCAAAGTGGTATCGTCGGCATATTTCGAGAAGTCAATGGCGTCCCGCAATCGTAAATACCCCTCATCCAGAATTATCCTAACCTCCGTTGGACTCGTTTCTTGTGGTGCCTGCGGTTCCGGGGGACGTTGCGCGCCACCGGCATCCCCACCGTTTATCTGGGCCATGAATTGTTCTTCGGTCATACCCATATCACCCAATCGATCTTTGATGAAGCTGGGCAATTCACCACCGTTATCCGCGATCATTTGTTTCAATCGCGCCGGGTCCATGCCTCTGCGTTCGCCACCAGCGCCACCGGGACGTCCTCTTCCAGCAGCACCTCCCTCCCTGGGGTCACCCCCTCTGCGTCCTGCACCCTCCGGCCGGACACGCTTGGGTTGATCTACGATTTTTTCTTCGATTTTGGGTGAAGTATTCTCTTTGAAGCGCTCAGTCAGATCCAGCAGTTCTTCTATGTCTCGAACGGAGTTTGCGCCTAGAAATTTTTCGAAATCCATTCGCGCAAACTTGACGGCCAGTGAAGCCTCGGAAATATTGCGCTGGTTCTGGGTTACCTGAATATCGAATTGCGCTCGACTTTCGATGTACTGGGCTTCAGCAGTCTGCACAGCGATTTCTTGATTCACGAGTTGATCTTCAAGCGCCGACGGATCAAGCTCCACCAAAATAAGGCCGTTATCGATGTCTTCCTGGGTAACGAGATACCCTTCCTCAATAATGCTTAGAATCTTCGCGCCGGTATGTCCTCGAATCTCGGACTTGATCTCTTGCGATTCCTGGGCTTCGACGTTGCCGCCTTCCAATACGGTAACGCGCAAATCACCGCGCTGTACCGCGAAAGTCACGCGTTGTGCACCCTTTGAGGCGCGCATGCTCTGGAAATACAATCCAGCCGCGACCGCTACGACAACAAGGATCAGGACTACCTTGAGTGCCGGGGACTTCGATTGTGTGCTTGGGGCACTAGACATCATTCGGTACCTCCCACTGACCATTATCGTTGATATACAACACGCCAAGGTCCCGCCAGAATTGCAACAAGGCGACACGTTGTTGCACCAACGAGCCCGTAAGCGATGTTAGAGCAAGGGTCAAATCGTTCTGCGCGTCCACGCTGTCGCGAATCTCACCCAATCCCAGTTCGGACAACAGAATTTTCTCCTCAACGCGGCGTCGGTTGATTTCCACGTTGAGTTGATCAATTGCATAATCCCGGTGGGCCTGTTCAAGATTACGCCAGGCACTACGCACGTTCAGTTTCATGTTGTCGACGCTTAAACTTGCTGATCGATGGGCCGCCTCAAGGTTGATGAGCGAAATACGAAAGTTGTTGCGTCTGGCTTTGCGATCAAAGGGAATATCCACGTCGAAGCCGAAACTATACTGTGCTTCGTTGAAATCCAGGGCCGTAAAACGGTTACCATCTTTCGTCGGCACGTCGGCAGTGGTAAAAAGATCTAATCGCGCTTTCATGCCATTGGTCGCCACATGTATCCTGCGTTCCGCATCTTCGATCAGATTGATCTGCGTTTCCAAATCGAGCCGGGTTACCAATGCGATGTCGATCGCTTCTGACACGGAAAGATCGGGCAGGGACAAGTCTGCCGTTTCAAGTGCTTTCAAATCCCGATCGTCCAGAATGACATGTGAATCCGTTGAAATTCCCAAGAGAATCTTGAACTGATCCAGATTATCCTGGTAGCGATTAATCGAGTTCGTCCATCCGGATTCGCGATTGAGCCGGTTCGATTCCATTTCGCCGACTTCACCTGGGGTGCGCAACCCTTCGCGCTCGTACGCTCTCTCACGATCCAGAAACTTGATCACACCTTCGAGTCCGTCAAAGTTGTTGCTAACCGTGTCCTTGCTACGAAGAACATTATAGTAACTCGTTGCCACTTGCACGGTAAATTCTTTTCGAAATCGGGTAAAGTCTCTCAGTTGGTACAGCAAATCGCGCTCAGCCTGAATCAGATTCTCCGTCGCGACCTTACGTCCTGCACCGCGCAGAAGGGGCTGTACAATCGATCCCGTTAGCGCCGATGAGGCCGATTCCTGGCCGTTTCCATGAACGAAGCGAAAGAAATTGGAGGTCAAATTGACCGCGATGGCGCCCCCGGTTGTCATCAGTTTGGAGACGCCGAAACGGGTGAGACCGCTCACGCTGTTTTCAAAGTCGCTACTCTGGTCCCAAGTATGTTCGCCCGATACAATACCGTTGAAAATCGGATCAAAATCGTGTCTCTCGATAGAGAGAGACAGGGCTTGAATATACAGACGCTCTTTCTGATTCTGATAGGTGCGGCTGTGTCGGAATGCCGTTTCAAGCGCGGCGTCGAGATTGATGATGGCAGCATCGATTTCGGAGTCTGCGGCATCTCCCAGAAATTCATAGGATTCCTCGCCTACCGGAAGCACACCGAGGTCAAGTGCATCGGCGGGTTCAATGGAGACGGCCTCGGTCATGCCTTCAACCTGGCCCGTTTTCTCCGCAATCAGGCCATACGCTTCCGCGTCAGCCTTTTCTTTGTAAGCTGTTGTTGAGCAGGCACTTAAGAGTGTGGAGAGACCAAATAGAGTAATCCCGACCCCAAAATACGACAACCGTGTAGGTAAATTCATGATCCGAAACAATCCCATGAAGCAATAATCCGTTAGCCAGTATGTGTACGCCCATCTAGCCAGTATGTGTACGCCCATCGGAATCTGGTTACACCAAATAGGACGTATATCCCTAGTATAACGAAGTTTAGGCACCAAAAAACACAGGAATATAGTATTTACATGACTTCTTTAACGACCGAAGTAATCCCGAACCGTCTGCACATCTTTGGCAATTTGCTCAATGAGCGCTTCTTTGTTCGGAAATTTGCGCTCCGGGCGGACTCGACCGTGAAAAACGATCTCTATTTCGCAGTCACGAATATCGCGATCAAAGTCGAGCAAATGGGCCTCAATGGTGATGTCTTCATTGCGGATGGTGGGCGCGATACCGATATTCACCGCTGCTGGAAAGGCCTCACCTTCCAGGATTGCTTCGGCGATGTACACGCCTTGCGCAGGGATGGCTGTGTGGTAGGGATGAATATTCGCCGTGGGGAAACCTATCGTGCTTCCGATTCCACGGCCGGACTCCACCTTGCCCGAAACCGAATATTTTCGACCTAGTAATTTTTCCACGGTGGCCAAATCGCCTTGCAGGATTCGTTCACGAATCAGGGTGCTGCTGACACGCTCGGAATCGACCGTGATCGGGGCAATTTCGGCCACCTCAAAATCCATATCCGAGGCCATTGATTCCAACAGCTGATACGTTCCTCGTGCGCCTTTTCCGAAGCGGCAATCATGGCCAACTACGAGGGATCGGACATGGCATCGGTTATGAAGCAGATCCTCGACGAAGGTTTCCGCTGGAATGGCCGAGGTGGCTGCATTGAACGGCAGAACGTATACGACTTCGATGCCGAGGTCACCGAGCAACTCAATCTTCTTGTCGAAATCGCACAGGAGATTGGGCGCGTTGTTCGGAGAGAAGTATTCACGCGGATGTGGTTTCATCGTAAGCAACGCGGGTGTACCATCCAGCGCCTTGGCCTTGCGCACCACGTCTTCAAGAATGTAACGGTGTCCCATGTGGATTCCGTCAAAGCTGCCCACGGTCAGCACGACATTTGGAAAACATACTTCTGTTTTGGTTACATCTTCAATGATTCGCATCGTAGCAGCACCAGTTATTCCTCAACAGGAAAGACCTTTCGCGGTTGTATCCATGTACCCGTGGCGCGATTCTCAAGATCGGCCAAGGCCAACAGATGTCCGTTTCGGGATTTAATCTGAACGCAGCCGGGTTCTTCAGGTGGACTTTCGAGCAGGTGCGACGGATTGATCTGATTACCGGAACACACCAAACGCTGCCCGTCGTTGTTCGCGGTAACACTCGGTAGGTCGAGTACGTCGCCCATGTCCAGTAAGCGAGCCTGCACATCCTCGGGATTCTGAAATTGGTCGAGCTCGAGAGCGTTGGACACGTCATGCCTCCCGATACGGGTGCGCCGTAGGGATGACAGAATTGCTCCGCAACCGACCCGCTGCCCGATATCGTGGCACAAGGACCGCACGTATGTGCCGCTGGTGCAGTCGAGGCTGAAGGTCGCTTTGGGCGGGCTTAACGATTCCAGTTCGAATCGTGGCACGGTCACCGAACGTGACGGGCGCTCAACTGTTTCGCCTTGTCTTGCCAGTTTATAGAGCCGTTGCCCCCCCACTTTGACGGCGCTCACCATGGGCGGAATTTGGTCGAATGTGCCTGTGAATTCGGCGAACTCGGCGCGTAATTGTTCGGAATCAATCTCAGGGACTTCGTTTTCTTCGAGCACAGTACCATCAGCGTCGTAGGAGTCGCTGACGACGCCAAAGGTCATTTCTCCGGCGTAAGTTTTGTCCATGCCGACAAGGTAATCCGACAATCGTGTGGCGGCTCCGAGGCAGAGAATGAGCAGGCCCGTCGCAGCCGGGTCCAGAGTGCCTGTATGCCCGACCTTACGCATCTGGGCTGCTTTGCGAATGCGGTCAACGACATCGTGGGAGGTCATGCCTGCTGGTTTATCGACGAGTAGTATGCCATTCATAGAATAGGTCTCGTTTAGCCGGAGAGTTGATTTTGTACCGCTTCGACAACCGAATCGATACAGGTTTGCAGGGGCTGTTCAATGGTCGCGCCGGCTGCACCTGCATGACCGCCGCCGCCGAAGGCATTCAGACACGCAGAGCTGTCAAAGGTGGATTTGGATCGCATGCTCACTTTGGTGACCTCTTCGGATATTTCGCGGAACAGCATGCCGACTTCGACGCCCTGGATATCCCGAGTATAATTCACCAGTCCGTCCGTGTCCTCATCCGTCGCGCCGTGCTCGTTCAGTTCGGCCAAGGTCAAATGCGAATGGGCGGACGTCCCCGTTTCACTAAGCACCAGGTTGCCCAGAACCACGCGCGTCATCGCAAGTTTCGTGGGGCTAAGATCGCTGAATACGCGTGCGGAGATGCCAGAAACATCAATACCCGTCGCGACCAGTTCTTCCGCGTGATCGTGGGACCGCGCGTTGGTATTCCCGAAACGAAATCCTCCGGTGTCAGTGCTCAATCCCACATACGCGCAGGCTGCAGCATCAATGGAAATGGGGATTTTGGCCAAGCGATAAAGATCAACGACGATTTCCGCGGCGGATGACAAGGTGGGATCCATAAAATTAAGATCGCCGCACGGTTCCGTTTCGAGATGGTGATCGAGTACCAGGACACGCTGACCGTTTTGAATGGCCTCTCCGATGGTACCGATGCGCGCGCATTGGGCGACATCGATTATTACCACGAGATCGTAGGCATCACGCAGGCCCGTCTCCGTCACCAGATCGTCAACCAGAGGCAACCAACCGTATTTGGCGGGCGCAGGGTCCTGGCATGCCGTAGTAATATCGGTCTTGCCAATATCCTGCAAGAAATGTCGTAACGCGAGGACGCTTCCGATTGCGTCACCATCCGGAGAGGTGTGTGTTGTGAGCAAGAAGGAATCCGCGCCGCGCAACGTGTCCAGTGCTTCATCAAGCGAAACGAGACTCATGACGACGTGTCCTCATCGATCACTTCAGTGTTGCCTTCACTCTCATGAATTTCCTTGAACACGTTATCAAGATGAAACACATCGTCGAGTGAGCTGTCCAGAAAGAATCGTACCTCTGGCGTGACCCGCAACCGCAGATTTTTGCCGAGTTGTTTACGTATCCAGCCGGCGGAGCGCTTGAGTCCGATGAGGGACGACGTTTTTTCTTTCTCAGTTCCGTAGAGGCTCACATAGACGTTGGCGTAACCGAGGTCGGATGACATGCGCACCCCCATAATGGAGACGAATCCCACTCGGGGGTCTTTGAGGCCTTTGGTAAGCAATGACGCGATCTCCGCTTTTACCACGCGGCCCACGCGTATTGCACGTTCTTCACTGGCCATAATAGTTATCCTTGGATGCTTCGAATGGTTAGAATGTCTCGATGGAGTAATCAATCAGCTCCACCAGATGATGCGTGGACGAGAATCGCACGATCTCATCCAATTGTGCGCTGAGATGACCGTGATCATCCGAAATCACGCATACCGCGAACTGCGCGCGATTCCACAAATCATGATGTCCCTCTTCAGCGACGGAACAATTGTACCGATTACCGAGCTTGGTCTTCAGACTTTTCGTGGCACGCCGTTTTTCTTTGAGTGAATGCGCGCCGGGTATACCAATCTCCATGTGCAGTACGCCGATGGTCACGGTCTTGTATTCCTGCCGTTGCGTATAGGCTACGGTTTTTAGGCCAGTGTTTTAGCGACCAGCTCGACGAAGTAGGTTTCGATGATATCGCCTTCTGCTATCCCGTCAAAGCCCTGAAGCTTGATGCCGCACTCGAAACCCGTCTGGACCGCACTGACCTGTTCACGTTCGCGACGTACCGAATCGATCTTACCGGTATAGACCACTTCATCGCCGCGTTTCAATCGTGCCATGGCGTCGCGTTTGGTCTCACCATCAAGCTGCATGCAGCCTGCTATCGAGCCCAGTGCCGAAGATTTGAAGATGGCACGAATCTCGGCATGTCCGGTAATGACTTCGTGTTCATCAGGTGTCAACATACCCTCGAGCGACTTGCGCAAGTCGTCCACCATTTCGTAGATGACTCGATAGGTTCGGATATCGACCCCTTCGGATTGCGCCAACCCCTCGGCTTTGGGCGATACTTCGGTATGGAATCCAAGGATGACGGCATCACTGGCGCTGGCCAACAAAATATCAGATTCGTTGATCGCGCCCACGCCCGAGTGTACGATGTTGATGGCGACCTCTTCATTACCGATATCCGGCAACGTTGACTTGAGCACATCGACCGATCCCTGCACGTCCGCTTTCACCAACACGTTGAGCTGGGTTTGTTCACCCGCAACCAGCTGCGCATAGAAATCTTCGAGCGTAATGTGTTGTCCCGGTGAACCCGAGCGGAGTTTCGCCTGGTGTGTACGTTTGTCTGCAATACTGCGTGCGGTCTTTTCATCTTTTACGATGAGGAACTGATCACCGGCATTGGCTGGTGCATTAAAGCCTGTAACCACGACCGGCGTGGACGGACCTGCTGAATCGACGCTTTCGCCTGCCGTATTCTGCAATGCCCGAACGCGACCATACGTCTCGCCGCAAAGGAAGACGTCACCCACCTTCAATGTGCCGGTCTGTACCAATACCCACGCCACCGGGCCTTGACCGCGCGTAATTTCACTTTCAATCACGGCACCACGTGCAGGTTTATTCGGATTGGCTTTCAATTCCAGCAGTTCAGTCTCAAGCACCAACAGTTCGGTCAACTCTTCAATTCCATCGCCGTTGAGCGCGGAAATATCTTTGATAATCGTTTTGCCGCCCCATTGCTCATCAAGCAGGTCATGGTTCGACAATTCCTGGCGAATTCGCTCAGGCTGAGCATCCGGTTTATCGCATTTATTGACCGCGACCACGATGGGCACATCGGCGGCTTTTGCGTGATCGATGGCTTCAACGGTTTGCGGCATCAGACCATCGTCCGCTGCCACAACGAGCACCACCACGTCCGTGATTTGTGCCCCTCGGGCACGCATGGCGGTGAATGCCTCGTGGCCCGGCGTATCCAGGAATACAACCTTTCCTTGCGGAAGTTTAACTTCGTATGCGGCGATGTGCTGTGTAATTCCGCCCGATTCACCTTCGGCGACACTCGCTTTACGGACTTGATCGAGCAAAGACGTTTTACCATGGTCCACGTGGCCCATCACGGTAATCACCGGCGCACGCGGCAGCAGTGAATCTGGATCATCGGGTTCCTCGGCAACCACCTCTTCCTCTTCAGGAATCAGCGCGACCACTTCGAAGCCCTGCGGCTCCGCAATCTGGCGAATCAGATCCATGCTCATCGTCTGATTCTTGGTGGCCATAATGTTGCGTTCCATCAATTCCAGGATGATGTCTGTCGTGTCCACTTCCATCGCGTTGGCCAACGCTTCAACGGTAAGACTTTCGTCCACCTGAATAATCGGAGTGGCTTCAAATTCAACACCTTCGCCGGTGGATTTCTTCTTTTTCTTCTTCTTGGTGCCTCCATCCATAGCACCCGATTGATACTCGCGCACAGCCGCCGCAGCACTACGACGCATCTCTTCTTCCTGGCGCATGCGTTCGATTTTCTTCTGGCGTTTACGGGCCGTTTTACCCGTTTTACGAAGCCCCGCAGCCATCGGTCCACGTGCGGCATTGCGTGACGGTTTGGGGCGGTTTGCACCAGCAGTCATCGCATCCTGCGGATCGGCAGGCTTGTCTTTCTTCTTCTTGCGCGGTTTATTGTCGGTCGTTGCGTTAGCGCGTCGGATAACCTCCTCCACTACTTTGGGGTCAGGTGCCACACCGGAGACGTTCGCCGATACTTCTTCAGTTTCGGTCGTCCCGTCCAGTGACGCGTCGCGGGTGATCTCGGCGATATCCACGTCCTGTACGTCTATATGCGTGCCGTCGGCGCGTACCACTTCAGCGTGATGTTCCTCGTGTTCGATCGCCGTGCCGATGACAATCGTAGGAGCGCTTTCGGAGGTAGAATCAACATCCGGCAGGATTTCCGCAACATCGGGCAATATCTCGGCGACCTGTGGAGCTGGAGTCACTTCTTCGTCAGTGGGTTTGGGTTCCAGCAACTCGGCTACGGCCGGAGTCTTCTCATCCGAATCCTTCGATTTGGTGGTTTTCTTTTTCGTTACGTTTTTTTTCTTTTTTGCAGCCGCAGCTTTCTTCTTCGCGGCAGTCGCCTTCTTTTTTGCAGCCGCGACTTTCTTCTTTTCTGCGGTGGCTTTTTTCTTTTCCTCAGCCAGTTTCGCCTTTTCCTGATTGGCTAACTTTTTGTTTCGAACCTCATCGGCGACCGATGGTTTATCATCAATATCGATGAGTAAATCGAATTCTTCATCCGATATTTCTGAATCAACGCCTGTTACTTCAACGAACACATAGCGCAGCCGTTCTACGGCTTCTTCCGCGCTCATGTCCAGGCGTTCTGCCACTGAGGCAATGGTCTGCATGTACTTCCTCCAGCTACTGAATAATCAGTTAAATGTGTGTTATCTATTCTGTTGTTGCGGTATCATCCGCAGGACTCGATGCTTCTACCGGCTCGGGAGATTCAGGGGATTCCGCCTCAGGCTTCGAAGTCTCAGAGGTGTCAGCCTCGGTCGGCTCGGCCAGCGGCGCGGGAATTACACCGTCACTGATGATGTCGATGTTCCAGCCAATAAGACGCGAAGCCAATCGCGCGTTTTGACCTTTCTTGCCAATCGCCAATGAAAGTTGATCGTGTGGAACGGTAACCGAAACCGTCTTGGCTTCTTCGTCCAGCGTAATATCCAGAATATCGGCAGGATTCAGCGCATGCCCGCACAACTCAACGGGATCTTCGCTCCAACGCACAATATCGATCTTCTCACCCGAAAGTTCTTCAACCACCGTACGCACACGCGAACCTTTCATGCCCACGCACGCGCCCACCGCATCCACATTGGGGTCGTTCGATTGAACCGCCACTTTGGTGCGACTACCCGCCTCACGCGCGATGGCCTTGATTTCAATGGTATCGTCAAATATTTCAGGTACTTCCATCTCGAACAAGGCACGAACGAGATCCGGAGTGGAGCGACTGAGGATGATTTGGGCGCCCCGCGTTGATTTTTCTACCGACAGCAATATCGCACGAATACGGTCGTTGGGACGGAACGACTCACGTACGGCCTGCTCGCGCGGCGGGATAATGGCCTCGGCCTTGTCCACCATGACAATCAGATTGCCCTGCGAATGGCGCTTCACCGTTCCCGTGACCATTTCCCCTTCACGCTTTTTGAATTCGTCATATATGTTGTCGCGCTCGGCATCTTTAATCTTTTGAATAATGACCTGCTTGGCCGTCTGTGCAGCAATGCGACCAAAGTCCTGTGGAGGCGCTTCCACCTTGAGCCGATTTCCCACTTTCGCCTCCGGATTCAGCGCTTGTGCGTCTTCCAGCGTGATATGCACCGTTGGATCCGTGATCTCTTCGGCCACCTCACGCACTTCGAAAACCTTGAATTCCAATTTTTCAGGATCGACATCAACCATGATTTCGGCGACGTCAGGCATGTTCTTGCGTGCAGCACTTTCGATAGCACTACGAATCGCCTCAATCAACGTTTCACGGTTGATATTCTTTTCCGCCTCCAACTGCTGGAGAATTGCTCGAAGATTTTTATCCACGCTCCGTCTCCTAAATCTATAGTAACGACAACGATCTAGTGATCGAGTCTGGCCTTTTTCACGTTCTCGATGTGAACACGATACGGCGTGCCATCCACATCAATTTCTATCAAACCGTCGGCGTATCCGGTAAGAATTCCTTTATACCGCCTACGTCCTTCCACAGATGTTACTGTCTTCACCTTAATAGGCTCGCCAATGAACCGCTCAAAGTCCGTCGCCTTACGAATCGGGCGTTCAACACCGGGCGACGAAACCTCCAGCAAATACGCCCCGCCGACGAAGTCATTCTGGTCCATCAGCGCGCTAACCATGCGCGACGCTTCCGCGCAGTTGTCCACGTTGATCCCGTCCTCGGAATCAATGTAGAGTCGCAGAATCATGTTCCCATAATCCTGCATGTACTCGACTTCGATGAGCTCATAGCCGAGCTCAGCCAGTTCCGCTTCGAGGTAAGACCAAGCGTCTTGAACAATACCGTGCTGCTCCATTGTTCAATCCTCAGGCACACGCCGACACAGAATATTGGGTCTATACCAATATCCCTGACCAAGCAAAAAGAGTGGGCAAAGCACCCACTCTCCGGTAAAACCACGTAAAGTCGCCGATACTATAGCACACACTCTCCAGAGTACGCAATACCGCCTGCCCTGTCAAGAGATAAGGCTTCTTTACATCGGCTGTTTAGGCTAAGGAATGTGCAAAATTGCCAGGTTTCGTGCGGTAGTTTCATGACCCCGATAGGAATGGAAGCGACCCCCACATATTGTGCATATTTCCGAAATTTCTATCGAATCCGGCAAGAGTCCCGCTGCCATCAGCTGACCGCGGTTGGTTGACCACAAATCCAGGTGACGTTCAGTACGAATTCCCCCTATTTCTTCGAAATTCAGGGCCATTTCCGCACTGACCTCGTAACAGCACGGTCCTGCCGACGGACCGACCAATGCGACCAGATTTTCCGGTTGAACAGTATATCGAGTGCGAATCTGTTCCACTGCGATCCCTGCGATTCCCTGAACCGTGCCTTCACGCCCGGCGTGAACCAGTGCACCCACGCGCGCCTCTGGCTCCAGAATCCATATCGGCACACAGTCTGCCACGCGAATGCCCGCTATGCGTGACGAATCCTGGATGAGAATCCCGTCCGCCTTCGCAGCGTTATTCTCCGGGAGGGAATCGAGCAGGGTCGTTCCGTGAACCTGGTGAAGAAGAATCATTCCCCGCGAATCGGGAAACAAGGCCTCGCATCCTGCGCGGGTACTGCCATCTCCATCACTGCGCTCCGACATGCACGCGGTCACGCCATGTTGTTCAAGAAATGGGAAGTGATGCATCGTGTTCGTCCCCCAGTCCGTCTACAATACGAATCGATCAAGGTCGCGTGTTTCGATGAGGTCGGTCAAACGTTCACGAACGAACTTCGCGTCGATGGTAACCGTCTCCCCCGGATTCTCCGGTGCGTCATACGAAATTTCTTCGAGTAGGTACTCCATAATCGTGTGAAGACGTCGCGCGCCGATGTTCTCCGTCTCATCGTTGATAGCCGTACAAACTTTGGCCATCTCTTCGATAGCGTCATCCTGAATGATCAGATTCACGTCTTCCGTTTTGAGCATACCTTCATACTGGCGAATCAACGAGTTCTTTGGCTCACGCAAGATTCGTGCGAAATCTTCCGATCCGAGACTGTGCAGTTCCACGCGAATCGGAAATCGTCCTTGCAACTCGGGAATCAGATCGGATACTTTCGCAATATGAAATGCACCGGCCGCAATGAACAAAATGTGATCGGTACGGATGGGACCATACTTCGTCGTTACTGTTGACCCCTCGACAATGGGCAAAATGTCCCGTTGCACGCCCTCGCGCGAGATGTCCGGCCCCGATCCCGTGCCGCCCTTGCCCGCAATTTTGTCAATCTCATCCAGGAAAATAATGCCCGAGTTCTCCGTACGATACACGGCCTCTTCGGTCACTTTATCCATGTCCAGAAGGCTATCCAGCTCCTCCTGCTCCAACAGGTCGAAAGCATCCTCAACGCGGACCTTCTTGCTTTTCGTCTTCTGAGGCATCATGCGCCCCATCATTTCCTGAAAATTCATGCCCATTTCTTCGAGACCCGAATTCGAAAACATCTGCATCGTCGACATCTGGCCGTTATCACGAACGGTAATATCGATTTCCCGATCATCCAACTCGCCCGCGTCCAGTTTCGCCGCGATCATCTCGCGCGTACGCTCCTCGGGAGTTGGCTCAACAATGCTGAGTGCTGGACCTTCATCCCCGGATCTCGGGTCCATCGGATTGAAAACGCGCTCAGGACCGCGTGGCTTGGGTGGCAACAGCGCATCCAGAATGCGAACCCGGGCGTTTGCACGCGCCTGCACCTGACACGCCTTTTTCATTTCGTCGCGCACCAGATTGATGGCCGTCTCCATGAGATCGCGAACCATCGACTCACAATCACGACCGACATACCCCACCTCGGTAAACTTAGAGGCCTCCACCTTCACGAATGGCGCCTTCACCAACTTCGAGAGACGTCGCGCAATCTCCGTCTTACCCACACCCGTCGGTCCAATCATAATAATGTTCTTCGGCGTCACATCCTCACGCAACTCCGCCGACAACTGCTGACGCCGCCAACGATTGCGCAACGCAATCGCCACCTTACGCTTCGCCTCATGCTGACCAACAATATACTTGTCCAACTCAGCCACAATTTCTTTAGGAGTAAGTGTTTCCACCAGGGTGTTTCCTTTTGGAGTTTCTATTTCCGCCTCTAATTCACGTGAATCTTGTCACCCGCCCATACGCGACAAATCGAGCACGGCGCGTTGGTGCGTACCCGTACTGATAAGGCCGGATGGAGCGTTTACGTTAATATCAAATGTTAGCCGACGTTTGTTGATTTCGGAGAGTTTCACGTCGATTGTGACGGTTTCGCCGGACATGGCTTTGCCCTGGTGGCTGACGTTTACGTGTGTGCCGACGGTTGTCTCGCCGTCATCCAGATGCGCTTGCGCACAGTGAAGGCAGGTCATTTCGATGAGTTGTATCATCGACGGGGTCGACAACACCTTCATCGGCAGATGCGCTGGCGACATGTCATCCGTGACCGTATGTTCCATCGTGTTTTCAATGCCCACTACAAGTGAATCTTTCATCAATCAATCTCCAAGTTTGGTAATTTCGTTTAACCCATCTTCTTAATGCGTCGCAGATGCCGTTCAACATCGCTGACGTCCTGCGCAAGCCACGCGTCGATAATGCCATAACACTCAGGCAAACTCAGCACCCGACGTCCGAGGCAAAGCACGTTCGAGTCGTTGTGTTCGCGCGAAAGACGAGCCATCTCAGGCGTGGTACACAATGCGGCTCGAATTCCAGGATGCCGATTCGCCACGATGCTCACGCCGATACCCGTTCCGCACAACAGCAGACCCGTATCGGCATCATCACCGAGCACGGCCTCGCTCACGGCATTCGCAATATCCGGATAATCCACCGCATCGGCACTGTCGCACCCGCAGTTGACGACTGTGTGGCCCCTGGACTCGAGATACTTCACGATCTCCGGTTTGTAATACGGTGCGGGCTCGTCGAAGCCGGCGTGATCATTTCCTACCGCTATATTCATGGTTGGAATCCTGATTGGTCTTTGATAACGGGCAAAGTGTACTGCCACCGGGCTGTTGGTTACAAGCGTTTTCTAGTGATTGACCTTGTGCAGATCAATCCGACTGATGGCCCCTTCACGAAGCACCACGCCGCGATCCGGGTCATACACCGTCGAAGGCGCACTCTCCGCACGCCCGCCATCGATACACACGCTGACGCCATCCAGTTCCAGTTCACCGGGGTTCGATGCCGGTTTTTCAAACGATCGATTCGCGGAAGTAGACGTGATCGCTCCTCCGAAGGCCGTAGACAATGCTGCCGCAATCGGATGGGAGGTCTGCCGTATACATATCTTTTCATGCGCACCTACGAGCAATTCCGAGAGGTCGGCCTTTCCCGGAAACAGCAACGACAAGGATCCAGGCCAGAACGCGTCGATGCATTTTTGAGCGGATTCGCTTATCGTTTCGACGAGGCTGTCCAGGTGTGAGTGGTCTGAAATGATCATCAGGACGGGATTCGAGGCATCGCGGGATTTTGCCGCGTAGAGACGTTCCAGCGCCGCCTCGTTAAAGGGATCGACAGCAAGTCCGTATACGGATTCGGTCGGGTAGGCGACGATTTCACCCGCCCGCAAAACTTCCGCCGCCCGCGCGATGCCTGCTTCGTCTGGCGCAAGGATCTCCATGCGTTTATACCTCACGTTTGAAAAGATACTCACACATCGCCCGAAATGATTCTCCGCGGTGACTGATGGCGGCCTTTTCTTTCTTGGTAAATTCGCCAAAGGTTTTATCGGAGCCGTCGGGAATAAATATGGGATCGTAGCCAAATCCCTGAGAACCTGAATCGGTTTGTGCGATACGTCCCGATACCGTCCCCAATTCCACGTGCTCCGTACCATCAACATCCACGAAGGCGGCGCAACTCACAAAGCGTGCGCCACGTTTATCGGGTTCGATCTTGGCCAATGCCTCAAGAAGTTTTCGATTGTTATCCTCGTAGCTGCAGTCTTCCCCGGCATAGCGCGCCGAATAGACACCCGGTGCACCACCCAGCGCATCCACCTCAATCCCCGAGTCATCCGCAACACACGCGACACCATAATGGGTGCCGTAATAGTGCGCTTTCAGGAGGGCGTTTTCGGCGAAGGTTTCCTCGGTTTCTTCCGGCTCAGCGATCGCGTCGAAATCAGCAAGACTCTTCACTGTCCATGTCGAGTCCGCGAGAAGTTGCTCCAATTCAGCCCGTTTGTCTCGATTGCCCGATCCAATGAGCAGGACTTTAGACACGGCCCAACACCTCGTTTTGAATCTCGAAGAGTTCGCGAATGCCTTTTTCGCCCAGATCCAGCATGGTGTTCAATTCGGAGCGATCAAAGGCCTCACCTTCAGCCGTGCCCTGTACTTCGATGATCGAACCATCGCTGGTCATCACCAGATTCAGATCCACGTCAGCTGCGGAGTCCTCGACATAACACAGATCGAGATACCCCTTCCGTTCAATGAATCCCACACTGATGGCGGCACATTGTCCGATCATTGGAGAGGCATCAAGATTGTTTTGAGCGACGACTTTCTCGATGGCATCACACAATGCCACATACGCGCCGGTAATCGAAGCGGTGCGTGTGCCGCCATCCGCCTGAATCACGTCGCAATCAATCAGGATTTGGCATTCTCCGAGCCGTTTCATGTCAACCACCGCGCGCAACGAACGACCAATCAATCGACTGATTTCCAGCGCGCGGCCTTTCTTGTTGGCACCTCGGTTGATGCGACCGCCCGATGCTGAAGCGGGTAGCATCGCATATTCAGCCGTGACCCAGCCTTCGCCTCGACCCGCCAGAAATGGTGGAACCCGGTCATCTATCGTTGCCGTACAGATCACATGGGTATCGCCGAATTTGACCAATACCGATCCGTCCGTGTTCTTGATGTAGTCCCGTTCAATGGTAACGGCGCGCATGGTATCCAGGGTGCGTCCAGAATCTCGTATCAATTTATTTTACCTTCTGTTCGCGTAATTCGTCGGACGCCATTTTTTGTGTTTCATGAACGTCGCGGTGATATTTTCCCATCAACTTCTCAAAATTCGGTTCCGAATGAAGAAGCTCGATGGCACGGTCAAGCACGACATCGTTGACCAGCTCGTCTTCCCCTTCGCCTTCCGTATTGCCCGTCACGTTGCCGTGATTCTGCTTGTTAATAAATTCCGGACCCGGGTCCATCGAGCGAATCATCTGAATGCGCAGATTGTTCTGCGTATCGATATCCATCTCGACTTCGACGTCCGGCAGAATGCCCACCTGGTCAATCGTGATTTCTGCCGGCGTGTAATAGAGGGCCGTCGTCAAGCGCATGGCCGAACCCGGCGGATTCGTCAGGCCAATCACGGTCTGCACACTTCCCTTGCCAAAGGTCTTTTCGCCGATGACCAACGCGCGCTTGTAGAATTGCATCGCCCCGGTAACAATCTCCGACGAACTCGCCGATCCGCGACTGACCAACACGATAATCGGCATCGTCTCCGGTACAATCGGATGCTTGCGCGTGTAGAGCTTCATGTTATCCAGAAATCTACCGTCGGATTGCTCGCGACCACGCGTGAATGTAACCAGAGAATTTTTCTCTAGGAACAATTCACACATTTCCGATGAAGCATTCAGTAGGCCGCCGGGATTCCAGCGCAAATCAATGATCAATGCCGAGAAATGATCGTCGTCAAATTCCCGCACCTTATCTTTTACGTCGTCCGCTGTATTCTTCTTGAAATCACTGATACGCAGATAACCAATCCCGTTATCCAACATCCGCGCTTCAACCAGACTGTTCAGCGGAATCTTGCCTCGACGAACGGGGTACGTGAAGCGTTCACGCGGCTCACCCTTCGTCACTTCGCGCGACACCGTGATTTCTACCGTGGTCCCGCGAGGGCCCTTGATTCGTTTCGTAATCAGATCCAGTGCTTTTCGTTTGTCTGGAGCCGCCGCGTCAAGGTCATTCTGTGTTTCGACGCCATCTACCGCCACAATGAAATCATTCGCGCGCAAACCAGCCTTAGCAGCAGGGGCACCCGGAATCGGATAGTAGACCCATACGTTGTCCGATTCGTGGAAGAATCGTATCTGCACCCCGATACCGTCAAACGTCCCTTCGGTATCTTCGCGCATCGAAGTATAGCTGTCGGCGGGAATAAAACTACTGTTCCTGTCCAGCGAGAGCATGATACCTGTCAGAGCCCCCTCAACCACCTTCTTCATATCGGGCTCATAGACGTAATTATCAAGAATCTCGGCAAGAACCTCCCCTATCGGTTCAATCTGATCGTAGATGACTTCGTCTTCACTCTGCGCAAAAATTCGACCGGCAAACCCGTTGGTCAAAACCATGACGACCGAAAACAGAAAAACGACCAGCGTCGTGAATTCGGTTTTACTTCGCTTCTGAACCATGAATAAAATTCTCCCTGGGTCGATAAGGCCGCACGGCCCGATCCGACATTGCGATTAACAACTACTATACCATTTCAACCCTCGCCCAATGCAATTAAGGAGGGGTTTGTGTGGGTCTATTCTGATAGTATACCTCACATTTATCAGTTGAGCGATGATTCGCTCCATTTATCCAAATCGTTCCGAAACCAACAGAATTTCAGGATGCGCGAATGAAACGCCACTATTGCTACAAACATCTTCTTCTCAGTCTATTACTTGTTACTACAATAGGTTCCTCATCGGTCGCTCTGGCCGCTGCCCCCGCTCCTCAACGCTACGAAAACGGCGCTGTCGTATCAGCAAGCATTCAGGCCTCTAAGGTCGGCGTGGACATCATGCGCAAAGGCGGAAACGCCTTCGACGCTGCCGCAGCAACAGGATTCGCGCTAGCCGTCACGTTTCCATTAGCCGGAAACGTCGGTGGAGGCGGATTCATGGTCGCCTACGATTCTCAGGGTCAGGCCATCACCCTCGATTTCCGCGAAACAGCCCCGGCCGCCGCACACAAAGACATGTATCTTGATGCCAAGGGTGACGTGATTCCCGGCATGTCGCTGCGTTCACCGCAAGCCTCGGGCGTACCGGGATCCGTCGATGGCCTGTTGCGCATCTGGGAAGATCACGGCTCCGGCAAGATTTCCAGACGCGCCCTCATCGCCCCGGCCATTCGACTCGCCAAAAAAGGATTCAATCTGTCTGCACAGGAAGCTGCCTCGTTTAACGCTGGCCGATCACGTTTCGAAAAAGACAGCGGCGCATCAAAAATTTTCCTTCACCCCGAACGGCGTCCCTGGAAAGCAGGAGATCGTTTTGTGCAGCCAGACCTTGCCCGTACACTGAAACGAATCGCACGCCACGGTCGAGACGGATTTTATCAAGGGACGACTGCAGAATTACTCGCTACTCAGCACGCTTCGAGCGGTGGCCTTATCACCGAATCCGATCTGGCTGATTATCGCTCGAAGTATCGGGATGCTGTGAGCGGGTCTTACAAGGACGTAGACATTATTTCTATGGGGCCTCCCAGTTCCGGCGGCATCCTGCTTGTACATATGCTCAATATGCTTGATCAGTTCGATATCAAGACAGCCGGATGGAATTCCGCGCAGACCATCCACATCCTCACGGAGATTCAACGCCGCGCCTATGCAGATCGAGCCGCCCATCTGGGCGATCAGGATTACTGGAATGTACCCCTGGCATGGCTAGGCTCCAAAGGCTACGCGCTCGAACGTGCCGCGACCATCAATCTGGAACAGGCCACGCCCAGCAGTGAAATCAGTGCGGGGCCTCCCCCAGCTTACGAATCTGAGGAAACCACTCACTTCTCCGCAGCCGATGCTTCAGGTAACCTTGTATCCATCACCACAACACTCAACACAGGTTACGGCTCGGGCATCGTAATTGACGGCGCGGGATTCCTGATGAACAACGAGATGGATGACTTTTCGTCGAAACCCGGCACGCCGAACGCTTATGGCCTCATAGGAAGCGAAGCCAACGCCATCGCCCCCGGAAAACGCATGCTCAGTTCCATGACACCCACAATCGTTCTGCGCGATAACAAACCCTGGCTCGCGCTAGGGTCTCCCGGCGGTAGCACCATCATCACGACGGTCCTCCAGATTTTGCTGAATGTCCACGAACACGGCATGAATATTCAGGAAGCCATCTCCGCTCCACGCCACCACTCACAATGGCTGCCGGATGTAGTCACTCACGAACCACGCGCGTTTACACACGACACGCGCCAACGTCTCGTGGCACTTGGACACGAACTAAAGGAACGTTCCTCCATCGGTCAAGCCAACGCGCTAGAGATTCGCGACGACGGTATATACGCCGCACCCGATCCACGGAGCAACAACGCCGCAACCGGTTACTAAAGCGCGTCGACCCCTGCTTGCGAAACCAACTCATCATTCGCAACGCTGGAACCCGATACGCCAATAGAACCTATCAATTCACCCTTGGCATTATGAAGCGGGAATCCGCCGCCGAAAGTGATCAATCCGCCGTTCGAGCGTTCGATGCCGTACAAATCCCCGCCCGGTTGTGCCATCGAACCGATAACACCCGAAGGTGCATTGAACAGTACTGAGGTCTTCGCTTTACCCGCGGATACGTCTATGCTACCCAAAAAGGCTCCATCCATACGGGCGAAAGCCTTCAGATTTCCCCCCGCATCGAGCACGGTGATATTCATCAGCACACCCAACTCGCCGGATTTCTTGATGGCTGCATCAATGACACGGTCAGCCGCTTCAAGCGTAACGGTGTTACCTTCAAATTTCGTCTTCGCAACGACCGTATCCGATGATAAGGTCAGTCCAAAGGCGACCAGCAAACATAACGCTCCAACGAACACACGGTAAGTGCTTTGCATCTCTCTCTCCTTGTTTCAATCCCGGTAACGCGCCAAGTCAAACCTCATACGCGCTCATTCAATTCATCGCTACAACATGTTACAATATAGCCCATTCGCACAGGGATTGTCATACAGCCGATTCCGCAACGCCGAACCCGGGGATACCACGCGCAACCAATGGATCAACAGACTCTTATAGGGCTCACGCTGATTGCCGTCCTTGGTATCGGTGCCCAATGGCTCTCCTGGCGCGTGAAACTACCCTCCATCCTGTTCTTGTTGTTCATAGGCTTTCTTGCCGGCGTTACTGGACTTCTCGACATTGAATCCCTCTTCGGCAATCTGTTATTTCCAGTCGTATCCATGTCCGTTGGGCTCATCCTCTTTGAAGGCGGACTCAGCCTCAAGCTGGCGGAACTGCGATCCATCGGAAAAGTTCTGCTCAGTATCATTGTGGTCGGGCCAGCGGTGGCGTGGCTTCTCACCGCATTGATGGGCGTTTACATCCTCGGGTTGCCCCGCGATCTCGCTATCCTCTTGGGAGCGATTCTTATCGTTACCGGCCCCACAGTGATCATTCCACTTTTGAACCAGATCCGACCCAAAGGCAACGTCGCCTCGATACTCAAGTGGGAAGGCATTCTGATTGATCCCGTCGGGGCGACGCTGGCATTGCTCGTGTTTGAAGCGATGACCCATCATGATGCGGGGGGCGCGACACTACAGATTTCCCTCGTCATTCTAAAAACCATCGTCATTGGAGTTGCATTTGGCGGACTCGGCGGCTGGTTCCTCCTTCAGATGTTGCGGCGATATTGGATTCCCGACAATCTCCAGAATCCCGTCACCCTGATGATGGTACTTGCCGTATTCACCGCGTCAAATGTTTTGCAACACGAATCCGGTCTGCTTTCCACCACCATCATGGGAATTCTGCTCGCCAACCAGCACCAGGCCAACATCCATCACATCGTCGAATTCAAAGAAAACCTGCGCGTGCTGTTGATATCCAGTCTCTTCATCGTACTCGCCGCAAGGATTGATCTTGAAAGCATTCAAGACCTCTCATGGACCGCGATAGTATTCGTGCTCGGGCTCATTCTCGTTGTGCGCCCGTTAAGCATTTTGGTAGCGACGCTGGGTTCGAAATTGACAACGAAAGAAAGACTATTTCTTGCCTGGATGGCGCCCCGCGGCATCGTGGCCGCAGCCGTTTCATCCATTTTCGCGATACATCTCAGCGAACAGGGCTACGCCGAAGCCTCCGTCCTGCCAACCATCACATTTATGGTTATCGTGGGAACTGTACTTACCTACGGATTGACCGCCAAGCTGGTCGCCCGAAAACTCGATCTCGCCGAGCCCGACCCCAGAGGATTTCTGATTGTCGGCGCCAGTGCCTGGGCTCGTGCCTTTGCCGCTGAACTGCACAAAGCCGAAATCCCCGTACTCATGGTTGATTCAAACTGGCTGGCGGTATCTGCAGCCCGAATGCAGGGATTACGCGTCCACTACGGCAGCGCGCTCTCCGATCGTGCCAAACACGAGCTCGATCTCAGCGGAATCGGTCGTTGCCTGGCACTCACCCCCAACGAAGAAACCAACGCGCTCATCTCCAAACATTTCGAGAACTCGCTCGGTCGCAGCAAAGTATTCCAGCTTGTTTCCGAGCAGACCGAAGACCGTGATGCGCACTCAATGTCCACAAGTCTCAGGGGGCGTACGTTGTTTTCTGAGGACTGCACCTACGACTACCTGCTTGACTTCTACAAACAAGGCGCCACTATCAAGAAAACGACCCTAACCGACGAGTTTACTTATGAGCAATTTCTCGATACCCACGATGGTCAGACCATTCCGCTGCTCATGCTCCACACGAGTGGCTCCCCCGATATGTTTACCATCGTTGATCCCCCTGCACCGCATGCAGGCCACACCATTTTTAGTTTAACGTTGAATCCAAAACCATCCGCCCCGGAAGAATAGAGGAATACCCGCACCATGGCACTTAGCATCGGAATCGTAGGTCTGCCCAACGTCGGCAAAAGTACAACCTTTAACGCGCTCACCAAAGAACAAAATGCCGAAGCCGCGAATTACCCCTTCTGCACCATTGAGCCCAACAAGGCCATCGTCCCCCTGCCCGACAGTCGCATCGACAAGCTGGCCGAACTGGTCAGCCCCGAACGCGTTCAGTGGGCCACCGTGGAATTTGTCGATATCGCCGGACTCGTTGAGGGTGCCAGCAAAGGCGAAGGTCTCGGCAACCAGTTTCTCGGCAACATCCGCGAGACCTCAGCCGTTGTACACGTCGTGCGCTGTTTCGACGACGAGAACATCATTCACATCAACGCGAAACCCGATCCGCGCAACGATGTCGCCATCATCAACACCGAACTCATCATGGCCGACATCGAACAAATCGAGCGAAAACTCGATCGTCTCAGCCGACAAGTTAAAGGCGACAAAAAACTTCAGCCCTTGTTTGATACAGCGACCCGACTTAACGAATACATGAATGAAGGGAATCCAGCCTCCGGATTTGACGAGCGCGAATCCGATGCATTTCTCACACTCGAAGAAGAACTACGGCTCATTACCGCCAAAAAAGTCATTTTCGCGGCCAATGTGGACGAAGACGGCCTGGCCGAAGACAATGCTTACGTGACGCAGCTACGCGAGATCGCCACAGAGCAAAACGCCGAGCTCGTCAAGCTCTGCGCCAAAGTTGAAGAAGAAATGGCCGGAATCAGTGAGGAAGAACGCATGGAATTTCTCCAATCCATGGGTGCCGAAGAAAGCGGCCTTGAACAGGTTATCCGCAAGGGCTACGATGCGCTCGGACTCATCAGCTATTTCACCGCCGGGGTCAAAGAAGTCCGCGCATGGACCATCGAAGAAGGCTGGACCGCGCCGCAGGCCGCCGGGGTTATTCATACCGACTTCGAGCGCGGCTTTATTCGGGCCGAAGTCATCGCTTACGAGACATTCGTGAGGCACGGCTCCGAAAGCGCGGCAAAAGCCGCCGGCGATCTCTCCGTCGAAGGCAAAGAGTACATCGTTCAAGACGGCGATATCATGCATTTCCGGTTTAACGTATAACCCATTGCTTGACCTTGTTTTTTCGTTCCCAGCATTGTATTATCGAAAAAAATTTTCTTGAGGCTTTATTCCTGTAACATGGCAAAAGATCAACATCTTAATCGATTGGGCCAAGGCGTTGCCGCTTGGAATTCCTGGCGTGAAGAAGACATGGATCTCACACCGGATCTCTCCGATGCGGATCTGCGCGGCTTCGAGTTGCGCGGCGCAAATTTGATCGGTGCCAACTTGGTCGGAACGGTGATGAACGGGGTTGACTTTACCCAGGCGAATTTCGACCATGCCGATCTGCGCAGGGCTGACCTGCGCAATTGCGACTTGACCGACGTGTTTATGCAGGGTGCCCAGTTGCAGAATTCCAACCTCGGCTACGTGACCCTGTCCAACACCAATCTGCGCGGGGCCAACCTCTCCAGTGCCACCCTAAACGGGCTCGCCCTCGAATCGGCCGATTTTTCCGACGCCACCATGACCAGCGTAATGCTCCACCACCAAAAATTGGCGGGTGCCATCATGCGTAACGTCAATTTTACCGAGGCCAAACTGAACGAATGTGATTTCACCGGTGTCGATCTCTCCAACACGAAGTTTCACGGCACTCTGATTGAAGTATCCATTTTCGCGATGGCCAATATGCTGTCCTGCAGTTTCAACGAAACGGTCATTAAATCATGTGACTTCAATGCTGCTGATCTGACAAAAGTCGATTTTTCACAAACAAAACTACAGGACTCCATCTTCGGCAATGCGATACTCGATGAAGTGAATTTTGAAGGGGTCAACCTTCGAGGAATGAACTTTCAACAAGCCAAACTGCGCAAGGCGCGTCTGGTCGATGCTGACCTGACCGAAGCCAACTTCATCGGGGCTGATTTGACAGGCGCTGACCTCTTTGAAGCTACCCTGACAACGACACGACTGGATAAAGCGATCCTTGATGATGCCCGGATGGTCGGTGCCCACGCGGTTGGCGTCATACTCTCCGAGGCGAGCGTCAAGAACTTCGATGCGCAAAGGGCCTCCCTTATCGCCGCTAAGGTGTATAAAATTGTACATTGGGACACCATGAAACTGACCGGTGCCGACGTTACCGGCGTGCGACTCGCCCCCAAAGGCTTCACCCAATACGTCAAAGACCAAGGCGCCGTGATCAAAAGCCCCCTTACCATTCTCGATCAGGGTCTCGGCGTCTGGAATGCCTGGCAGGAAGACAACGCAGGCTCCAATATCGCCCTCAACGCGGTTGATCTGCGTAGCGCAGACCTCCATAACGCCCAGCTCATGAACATAAACCTGGTGAACGCCGACCTACGTGGTGTTGACATGTCAGAAGCCAATCTCCTCGGAGCGAACCTCTCCGGGGCCAGTCTGAAAGGTGTAAAACTGATGGGGGCGAATCTTGAGGAAGCAAACCTGGAAGGCGCGGACCTGCGTCAAGCGGATATTCGCGGCGCCGATTTTCGTGGAGCCAACCTGCGCGGTGCCAATCTTGATTACGTCGACATCTCCTTTTGCCGTTTCAACGAAGCGGACTTATCCGGAGCCAAAATACGCGGTGCGAAGATTCTTCAGTCCGATATGCAATCGGCCATCCTCGTCAAAGCCAATCTCGAGAAAAGTGACCTTTCAGGATCCTCTCTTCAAGAGGCAGACATCTCGAACTCCAATCTTCTCAAAGCCAATCTTCAGGACACCAACTTCGCCGGGGCAAATCTTTCCGGTTCCTACATTTTACAAGTGGATGCATCCAGGGCAAACATGACCGGCGTAGATTTTACCAAGGCGAAAATCACCGACTCCCAGTTCGAAGGTGCCGACCTTTCCCGATCCAATATGACCGATGTGAATACCGAAGGCGCGACCTTCAAAGGCACGCGATTCCGTGATGTCGTCACCACTGACACTTCCTTCTCGCTCAAACAGCGAGCCCAACTCTACCTGAGCGGGAAATAACGCAGCTCGTCATGAATTTCGGGAACCTCGGTGAGCAATTCCGGTACTTGTTTGCAAACGACCATCAGGAGTTCGCCCATGCCCATCTTGAACCCCGCCCCGACCGTTATCGAAGCCGCCGGTACCAAACCAAAAATAATCCAGGAGTTCATCGGATACGTGAATTCGAAAAACGACAGCCTCAGCATCGCCCGCATGCAGAGCCCTCAAGGCTGGGAAGAGCCCGGACAACGCCCCGAATTCGACGAATACACCGTTGTTCTCATCGGCGCGCTGCATATCGAGACAGAAGGCGGCGAAACCCTTGTCGTATCTGCAGGGCAGGCCATTACCGTCAACAAGGGAGAGTGGATTCGCTATTCAACACCCGGTGAAGACGGGGCCGAATACATCGCCGTGTGCCTACCCGCTTTCTCCCCCGATACCGTACATCGCGACGAGGATTGCCGCTAATAAATAACTTCGATCCCGCGCGCGCGCAGTGCCGGAATGTCACGTTCAATGGTCTCCTGAGTCAATGGATTTCCCGAGACAATCAAACGCCCACCCTGTTTTACCATGGCCCGTTTTACCAAGGGAGAAAGATCGGTTATCTCATTATCGACCAACGCCAGAATCCTGAGATTCTTTAATTTGGCCAAGGGAGTTATATCTTGGATGTTGTTTATGGAGAGTTCCAGCGACTCCAGATGGTTCATATCGGCCAAGGGCGAAATGTCGATCAGACGATTGTTACTGAGGGTGAGTTCTTTAAGATGTTGACACGGCCGTACCCAGTCAAGATCGTTAATGTTATTATTGTCCAGATTGAGTGCACGCAGATTCACCAGATATGCCAACGGGGATACGTCCACCAGCTTGTTATAACTCAGATCCACATCCTCAAGCTGAGGGAGCGTCGCCAGTACCGAAACATCCCTGATTTGATTCGCATCCAGATCCAGAAGTTTGAGCTTGGTTAGTTTGCTAAGCGGTTCAAGGTTCGTTACGTGATTATCGAAGAGCATCAACGACTCCAGATTGGTCAGATAGGCCAGGGAGGCGATGTCTTCAACACGATTCGAATCCAGGCTTAGAAAAGTAAGTGCCCTCAACTCCTCCAGCGGCTTCAATTCCACGATCGCGTTCTCATAGAGATCCAGTCGTTCAAGCGATGTCATATTTCTCACGCCATCCAGAGAATTCAATCCATTCGCTTCTGCAGAAAGGCTAACGACATTCGACAACGTCTCCATCGGATCCAGACTAACCAAGGCATTACCATCCAGCACCACACGCAACAACTCCGTCGCATGTTGGATACCCTCAATGCTCTCAATTTCACGATTGCCCGCATACAAGGTCTGTAACTTCGAAGCGTCCAGCAGTTCAGGCGTCACCGACTCTTCAATGCCCAGGTGCTCCTGCAGCACGACCATGAACTGAGCGTCCGGAATCGGCTCATCGCTATCGTCACGGCTTGAGCATCCCGCTGCCACGAAAATCACCAGTAAACCGTAAACGAACCTGCAAGACACTGTATACACTTCCAAATCTACCTTTCCGATGCAATCTATCAAAACTGGTGGAGATGAGCGGGATTGAACCGCCGACCTCCGATGGTGTTGGCCCGCAGGAAAGCGGACACTCAACGTCAAAAGATAGACAATCATCCCTCAATACTGGACTTTATCATGATCCCGTAGAGAGCATCAAGGATTCACTCGGGACACTCTTGGTCGAATACCTGTCTAATCAGGGACAGTCGAAATGCACAACGTCTGAACAACAAGGTTCTACTGAGCGGAACACGTTGATGAGTCTAGCCCTTGAAATCTGGAGACGACTACCATCCAAATTGAGGGACGAGATATTTGTAAGCTTCCCCTAAATCGGCACATTTCATAAGTAGAGGTTTTCTGG
>JAYGCN010000148.1:0-15173 GCA_046583315.1 Candidatus Hydrogenedentota bacterium | reverse complement strand
CCGATATAGATGTAGCCCATGGAATCGACCGCCACCCCGCAGGGTTCGCCGATGTTGGCTTCGAGCGCAGGCAGGTCGTCGCCGTTGTATTTGGGTTCGCCTGTGCCTGCGACGGTGGTGATGATGCCTGAGGTGTCGATTTTGCGTATGCGATGGTTCATGAAGTCGGCGGTGTAGAGATTGCCTTGTGCGTCAATCGCGATGGCTGACGGTGCGTCGAGCAAGGCCTCCGTTGCGGGTCCACCGTCACCGCCGAAGCCGCCCTTTCCTGAACCCGCGATCGTTGTGATGATGCCGTTGGTGTCTATTTTTCGAATCCGATCGTTGCCCGTGTCGGCGACGTATAGATTGCCTTCCGGGTCCGCGACGAGATGGTTGGGCCAGTTGAATCGGGCTTCGGTCGCTGGTCCGCCATCGCCTTCGATACCCGCTCTTCCATTGCCGGCGATGATGGTCGTTTCACCTTCGGGTGTAATTTTGTAAATGCGTGTGTGTCCGCGTGTGAGCACGTAGAGGTTGTCCTGGTGATCGGTGGCGATACCGTAGGCGGAATGGATGTTCATTTTATGGGGCTTGCGGATTTTTTTCTGACGCGCGGTTTTACCGGTGCCGACGTAGGTGCTCATGATGCCGTCCTGATCGATTTCCCGCACGCGGTTGGTAGGATCGTCGGCAATGTAGAGGATACCGGTGGAGGTGATCGCCACGGCCGTCGGATGCTCCAGCGAGGCCTCAGTGGCTGGCTTGCCATCCCCGCCGTATGCCCGCGTGCCGTTGCCGCCGATAGTCGTCATCGTGAAGCGGGGGATCGGGTCGTCAGCCCGGGCCTCCGTTGCACCCGCCATCAATAGACACGTCAAAACACTCGCAACATATCGCATCATCGTCACCTCGGCCGTTGTCCAGTCTACACCATTGGACAACACCCGAAAGGTAAGCGTTTACAGTGACCAAGCACCGCCCGGGCACCACTCGGCATCGCTCCCTGTAGGTTGGGCAGAAGCGTTGCAGTGGAGGGGATCGGACTTGGGGAAACAATGGGCCCGGCTGGTCGGTGTGGCGTGAAATGGGGATATGGGAAACAATAGGGTATCGGGATTTTCAGTGGTTGATATGAAATGTGAGGTGGGTCAGCGCTTGTCTCACAATGGACCTTTAATTCAGCCTGTTTGCTACATGTCTAACTTCTAATGTTAGCTGTGGAACGGATTTTTCATCGCCGCGCCACGAAAGGCGCGGGCAGGCACTCAGTGGAGGCGATCTGACTAGGGAAGATGAAGTCTGTGCCGGGCGTATCCAATCTTTTTTGGGGCCCATGCGTTCCATTTGCTAGGAGAGGAACCATTGAGCGACCGAATGGGGAGATGAATACGTGAATAAGCTCGTAGGTACGGCGATTATTCTGCTCCTTTGCAGCTTTCCCGCCTCCGACTGTGTTGCTCCCGAAGGTGGCGATTGAGAATGTTACGATGTGTTGGGATGTTGTATGCTGAGGGAAATGGAGGAGGGGCACGGAGGCGCGGCTAGGGGGTGCCTATTTTTATGGTGCCGTTGTTGGCGTTTACGGTCATGGGTTTGGTGATGGTCATGGTTTCGCTGGATTCGGAGTCGGCGGTGTTGCCTTTTATGTTGATGGTCCCGTTTCCGTTGCTGACGAGGACGGCGATGGCTTCGGCGAGGGTTTTGAAGGGGGTTGATTGGTCGCCGACCTCGGTGCCGGTGTGCGCGAAATCGACCCAGGCGGTGTTTCGGGGTACTATGCCGCCCAGGAATCGCACGTCGTCGATGTTCCAGCCGGGGTAGGTGCGGGACCCGTCGGTGGTGCCCATCACCCAGCGCACTTGTACGCTGGATTGGCCGTCGGCGACGGCGGAGATGTCGTAGGTTTGCAGTGACCAGGCGTTTTCTGAGAAGGACCCGGTGGTGTGTGTCCAGACGGGTATCCAAGTGGAGCCGTTGTTGCTAACTTCGATGGCGGCCTGATCATAAAGGCTGTCTTCAATTCCCAACCAGCGCTGAAATTGGAGTTGTACGCCGGAGTGGTTGGCGAAGTTGAGGGGCGTGGTGGTCAGACGGCGTTCGGGAAGGTTATTGGCATAGTCACCGAAGGCGAATCCGTAGGTGTTTGTGCCGGTGTAGGCGGAGTTGGGGTCGCCGCCGTTGGAGCCGGTGCCGTTTGGAGCGCCGAAGTACCATGCGTCTTCTCGCGTCCAGCCGGGGTCGGTGTTCAGGTTGAAAAAATACAGATCTTCGGTGATGGACAGCTCGACATTGATCACGTGCTCGTATAAGGAGCCTAAGTTTTTGAACGTCGCGGTGCCTTGATGAACGCCGCTGCCCAGTGAATTTGCGGCTGCCGTCAGGTTCAGGTTCACGGCCTCATTTCCGCCCGCGGAAATGGTCCCGCCACTGGATGATGCGGCAAACCAGGGAACGTCGACGGTGGCTTGCCAGGAAAGGGAGGCGACTCCGGCGTTGGACAGGGTGTAGGCCGATGAGGCAGGCGTGAACGGGCCGCCTGCACTACCTGCCGACTCGACGAAGCGGTCGCCCTGAAGTCGGAAATCGTCTCCAAAGTCCACCTGGAATGACATGTTCGCGCTTGAGGCGGCAATATTGGTGATGGTGTTTCCAGTGTAATACACATTGCCGCTTTGGTAGGCATCGGTATTGGGCGTCGTTTCAGGTGTGAGGGAGCTGATGCCGCCCGCGTGGTATACGTCGCCGGAATCGCCGCGCCCGAAACCGCCGCGTTCGAGTTCGTACGCGCCGTCGGCCTGCAACAGGGCTACCTTGTAGTGGTTACCGTTTTCGGGCCAACCGGATTGTGTGGGATATCCCTGCGTGTTGTATCCGGCGTTGTCGTCAATATGATAAATGGCGAGTCCGCCTTGAGGCATGACACTTTCGAAGCCGACGGGTTGGCGATTTTCGATAAGCAGGTATTCGCCCGAAGGAAACCCTTGATCGATGCGGTAGACGGTTGCGTTGGTCTCGACTTGCGGGGCGTTGTATACGCCGGGCGCCGCTATCACAGTCGGGGTCACCCAACCCAATTGAATTTTGCTCCAGGCGGAAAAGTGAGGTGGGTGTAGCTGGCTACCGTCAAAACCCCAGGAATTGGCCATCAATCCCCATGAGCCAATGCCCTCGCCAGGGGCGCTGGTGTCATACAGATCGGGCAAGCCGAAAAAGTGCCCCGTTTCATGGCAGATGACCCCGATGCGCCCGATGTCGGTACCGGACGTGGACCATAATCCGGGGTTGATATGATAGGCGGAGACCTTAACGCCCTCGGCAGAGGTCCAGGTGGGAATGCTCCAGCGGTGGGACCAGATGCGATCGCTGGACGGCGCACCGTCAGCATCCGTGCCGCCAAATTCTGCCGCGTAGCCTGAGTGGACAAAGGTGATGGAATCGACGAAGGTGTCGGTGTCTGAGTCGAACTGGCTAAAGTCGATCAGTGCATCTGCGGCGTTCAGTCCATCCTGAATGAGTTCCCATATTTTGCTGGACAGTCCAGATTGACCGTTTGCATAGTACGCTTGGGTGTTCGGTACGTCCACCCAACCGTACACGGTTGAATCGAGGGTGAATGTGCCGTAGGAGTTCTCGAAATACGCGTCGGCAACGCTGCCAGTCGGGGCATAGGTTGGGTCACCGCCAACCGCATTGAACAAGGTATCGAAGTTTCCGTTGGTCGGCAGGGTGCGGCCGAGTTGATCGGAGAATCGCAGGAGGATGACGATGTTTTTGATGGTACCGGACGGAGTGATGGCTTGCGGGGGCGCAGCGGCGGGATCGAAGAGCGGTTGGCGTGCGTCGGTCACTTCTGCGATGCGTGTTGCACTGGGCAGAATCCGGGGCGTGATTCCCGCATTCGCCGGATCGGATTTCCCCACTTGCAGGGCGGTCGGGGAGAGGTCCCCTTTAGAATCGAGCGTGGCATAGAAGTAGGCACCTGCTTCTTCAACGACGGTGTAGCCGTTCACGTCTTCGTACCAATGAAATTTATCGTTGCCTTTCAGATGCAGCTCGATGGGTGTGCCGTCAGGCTGGGTATCAAAAATGGGATTGGGGTTTGCAGAAATCGCCGCAGCCTGAAATGGTGTTAGCCAGGCGAAAGAGAAGAGCAAAACGAATTGGATGAAACGGACATGATTCTTAGACAGCATGATGAATGGAGCTCCCAATATGTCAGTAACGATACAGAGTTTAGCACATTAAAGGAAATTTTGTATTGGATAGAAGACTTTTATGCAGGTCTGCTATTTTGAACAGGCTGACAGAGGTCGAATCATGGTTTTATGGACCTACTTATAGAATTTAGAGTTTTCGATCGTATCGTTGGTGCTTCACTGGCAAAGTGCCGAAGGTTGTGTCGGAACTTGTTCAGGTCAGGTACTTCGAGGAGATTAAGAAGGAGACGATGTGTTTTTATAGTTTTTTGAGTCGGATATCCTTGAACTGCACGGTCATGGGTGGGCCGGAGTGGAGTTGCAGGGCGAGGATTCCGGTGAGGTCGAGTTGCTTGGGGTCGTTGTCGATGACTTGGGCGACTAATTTACCGTCTATGTGGAGCGTGATTTGGTTGCCTTTGCAGATGACGTGGTATTCGTGCCAGTTGTGGAGTCGAAAGTGGGGCGTGCCCTGGGCGGACTCGATTTTGGTGGTGGTGGCTTCGCCTGTTGAGTTGAATACGGTTTTTTCCCCGCGCCAGGCCAGCGTGTGGCGACCGAATTCGTCGTAGAGACGTACGAGCCAGTCGGTTTGCGTATTGTTGTCGACTTGATATCCGCGGCAATCGTCTGGGATATCGCCGTCGAACATTTCGCTGCGGAATTGGAAGCCGCCGTTGACGCTTTGTTTGCTGATGATGCGGTGTTGGAGCTTGAGTTCGAAATCGCCGAGTTCGCCGCCTTGGTAGACCAGGTAGTGGTTGCGGTCAGTGGGTTTTTCGTCGGTGATTTTCGCCGTGATGGCGCCGTCTTCGATGGACCAGAAGGACATGTCGGCGGCTTTCCAGCCATCGAGGGTTTTGCCGTCGAAGATGGGGGCGAAGTCCTGGGCGTGGGTGTCGCTGATGTAAAGGGTGAGGAGAATAGAGAGTGCTATCGGGATCCATCGATTCATAGCGCATTTCCTTATGAATGGGGTGTATGCAACGAGTGTATCGTATCGATGGATCGAATGGCGACTTGCGCGTATAGCGTGCATTCGCTATTCAGTTATGAGATTGATGTCGTGGTGATTGGTTTGGTTTGGCTGTATGGTGATAGTTTCTTCGGTGGGCTCGAGGTAAGAAGCGTCTTGGAGTTGGATCCAGGCGGGTCCGAATTCGTAGGTGCCCGATTGGATGGGTCTGATGGTGTAGGTGCCGTCTGCCGCGGTTTCGGTGCGGTAGAGGAGTTTGTCGCCGTTGGGCAGAATGGTGGTGGCGAGGATGAGTGCGTTGTGGGGCGGGGCGTCGTCGAGCAGGAGAGTGCCTTCGATGAATGCGCCTCCATTAGTCGTGAAATCGATCTCGTGTTGAGTGTCGATGCCGGGTTGCGGGGCGAGCTCTCTCGTGATTCCAATGTATTGACTGTTGTGTTCGAAACTGGCCGTGAGATTTATTTGTTGATTGGGAACCATGTCAAATGCGAAGCGACCCTCGTGGTCGGAGTAGGCATGCATGATAATTTTTTCGCCCAACGAGACGAGAATGCTGGATTGTGCGCTTCCAACGGGGAAGCCTTGGTGCGTTACGGTGCCTTCGATGTGGCTACCCTCGCGTAGGGTTATTTCAACCGAGCCGAAGGGTGGCGCAACATCCGTCCATGCCGGCGCATAACCGTCTGCGTGCGCGGAGATTTTGTCGAGAGCCGTCGGCGGGTATTCTGTGATCTTGAATTCGCCTTTGCGGTTTGTGCGCGCAACTCCCTTGGAACCGAAGGGAGATCTGGAATGGGGACTGGTTATAAGGGGAGGCAGGCCGAGATAAACGCGGGCACCACGGACAGGGTCTCCATTTGAATCAACGACTTTGCCGTTGATGGCTTCGACTGGCTCAAGGGCAATATTCACGTCGGTTCGGGTCTCACCAGGCTGAACGCTGGACAATCGATGAAGCGTGGTGGCATATCCCGGCGCGGAGAAGACGATTCCTATGTTGCCGTATCCGTTTGTGGGTGTTGTGAATACGCCATCTTCATGGTCGGTCAGATCATAGCCAGTGGCGCTGAACAGGCGCGGTTTTTCATCATTGGAGCCGCCTATCATCGCATACAATCGAAATCTGGTGACCGGGGCTTGGGTAACTGCATCAAGGACGCGGCCTTGGATGGTCGGAATTTTGACGAGGCTGAAGTCGATGGCTGAACCATCGACGCGGATCTGCGGACGGCGCAGTTGCATGTATCCTTCATGATAGATTTCTATGTTGATTCGGGTGTCGGGATGGCTCGGGACGCCGCTTAGGGTGTATGCGCCGTTTGCGTCGGTTTTTGCATGGTAGGCGGTAAGGCTTCCATTGCGATCCTTGATTCTGATGGTAGGAATTGCCGTGATACTCACATTTTCGAGAGGTTGGTTGTCGGTGACGTATCCTGTCACCTTCTGCCCAAGCTCGTGGATAAGCGTGAGCGATTCGTATACATCCGCATCGCCCAGTGTGATGGGGTCAGATTCCATGATACGTGCATCGGAATCATGATAGGCGGAGTAATAGTACTCACCCGGATTGATGTCGGTAATAGTGAATCGACCGTTTTCGTCGGATCGCGCGTTGGCATAGTCGTCATCATTGTTCACGGTGATGTCCCAGTTGGGAAGGGGTGTGCCGTCGGAATCCATGATTTGGCCTTTGATGATTGCCGGTGTGATCAAGGATAGTGTTATGTCGTCACGGCCGTTGTCGGGGACATCGACATCGTGTTCGAATACTTTTTTGTTGTCGGAGATCGCACTAAGTCGTATTGTTTCCGGGACTACGAGGCTGGAGAGTTCAGGCGGGCCAACTTCGTCGTTCCATTCGCCGAAGACTAGACCGTCAGTATCCTGGTTCAGCGTAAGTTGTCCCGGGTGATCTTCCTTTTCGTAGGTGATGAAAACGTCCCAGGTGCCGAATGCGCCTTCGCCCTGGGATGTGCGTGTACCGGAAATGGGAAACTGGCCGATAGGCGTGTCGAGGTATCCGACGAGTGTGTCGCCGTGGACTTCCGCGCGGACGGGAACTTCGTAGACGTCGTTTTGGTAGTTGACTTCGCGAATGAAAACGAGTTCGCCTTCGCTGAATAGATTTCGGTGCAGGGGAATGGTGAAGCGGCCTTGAGCATCGGTGACGACTTCTGTTTCGCCGGATAACCAGACGGCGTTGACTATTGCGTTGGGTGTGGGATTGCCGCCTGTGTCTGTGACGATGCCGGAGACGTGGATGGTGTTGGTGAGGGGTTGATCGGAATCGGTCGCAACGACGGCTGCTGTTGTGATAGATGCTACAGGGAGGGGTTCCTGAAGGGCCGTAGCTAGGATGATATTCTGCGTGGGTTGTGAATTGGCGGGAGGCAAGGAAGTTGGCGGAGTCGATGCGAGAGGCGGCGTAGATGCTTCGATGGGTAATGTTGCAGCTCGAAGGGGTTGCGGTGAATTGCTCATGGTTTTCCACAGGTCGAGTGTTGTTCCCGCCGAAACAAGGATAGCCACTGTGACCCATTTTAAGGTGGTTGCTATTGTGAAGGATGTTGCGGTCGTGGCGATTCCATGCCCTTGGGTGAGGGCTAGTTTTCCAAGGCTGGAAATGAGGGAGGGTTGGATGGGTGCGGCGTTGGCGAGTTGGGAGGTCAGGGCTGGCGCGAGTGCGAGGGTGGTCAGGATTCCTTTCTTTTTGAGGGTGGCTTCGATTTGCTGGATGCCCTGGTTGATGTGGCTGGTGATTGTGCTACGGGAAACATTGAGGTCTTGGGCGATGGTGGCGTGGGTTTGCCTTTCGAGGAAGTGCGCGATGATGGGGGTGCGGTATTTTTCGTGGAGGGATTGGATGGCTTCATCGATGAGGGGATAGATTTCTTGCCATTCCTGGGTGTCGTTTTCGGCGATGTTCACTTCCGCGTATTTCTTTTCACGCTGGTACCGTCGTGAGCTTGATCGGATGTGCTCGAGGGAGAGTTTGGTGGCCATGCCGTGAAGCCACGCGCCGAGCGATTTTATGTGGTCAAATTTTTCGATGGTGATGAGGGTCTCGAAGCATTCCTGGCTGGTATCTTCGGCTTCGGCGGGATTTTTGAGGATGCGCAGGGCAGTGTGGAAGACCATGGCCGCGTGGCGCTGCACGATGGCTTGAAAGGCGTGGGCATCCTTCTGAGTGCGCCAGTCGGCGAGTAGTTGGTGGTCAGTGAGTTCCATGGTCGATTCTCCGCGAGGTTGATTTTACTCATATGTTGCCGCGGATTTCGATTTGGTTAGATTTAGCTTTGGCGTTGAGACGTGGGAGTGGTCTATACCGCCCGCTACTGAAGGTCTGGAGCGTATTAGTTGAGGCCGCCGCTTTCGCTGCCTTTGGGGCCCGTTATTCCCCAGCGTAAGGTCATGCGACCGTCAGCACCATCGCGCAGGTTTAGATAGCGGGTGTCGAAGCCGAGTTTGAGCGGCGTGGATTCGGGGGCGAGGTGGTCAAGGCCGATGAGTTGAAACTCTTCGGCGGGAATGGGTTGATTGATGCTCTTGTATTCGAATATGCGCTGGGTTCGCATGCCTCGGTTGTATTCTTTGAGGTAGACGGGCAGCAGGGTGGATGGATCGATCCACCACTGGACAATGCGGGCTAGGAGGTGATCTTTCGATAGGGCTTCGGCGGTGGTGGACTGGATGAGGTGCCAGCTGCCTTGTTCGTTGGAGACGAGGCCTTTGTATTCGAGGTTGAGTTGGTCGATGGCTTCGGATATGTCGCGTTCGAGCAGGCCGAAGGGGTCGGCGATTGATACGTTTTTGTGGCCGAGATCGCCGAATGGATCCATGCGGAGCGTTTCGGTTTTTTGTGAGCGGTAATAGTGCCAGCTGTTTTCGGTATCGGATGCGACGATGAACCTTGACTGCATGATTTCGCTGATGTCGCCGAAGAACCCGGCGTTGTGATCGAATTTGAAGATGGCGGCGTCGGTGCGGAGATTTCGGGCCAGTCCGTTTTCTTGTATGGAGCCTTCACGGATAGTGTGAACCACTTCGGAGAGCGACGTTAATTGCTCGCGGGCACTTTGAATTTGTTGGAGAAGGCCGAATAGTTGCGGGTCGTTTCCGTTTTCTTCGAGTTTTTGTTTGTGCGTTGTCGCAAAGGTGTCGGAATTCGTCGTGAAGTGTAAGGGGTGGGGAGGGGCGTCGATTCCCTTGGCACTTTTGAAGCCGGATAGTGATAATTCGTGTTCACTTTCCGGGGTCATGAGCATGGGAATGGTGAAGGTATGGGATTCTTCGTCGTATTCGACGAGTCCAAGTATGGTTGCGTAGTGATCCCTGTCCCTGGGTTCTTTTTCCTTGGCTTTGATGGCGTAGGCGTGCGGGTTCATCGGTTGATCGAATTGAACGGTGAATTGAGTGAGGGCTGTGATGGTGTCGCCAGATTCGGGGGATAATGCGACGATTTGGGGAGGTTCTGCGTCGGGATCGGGCGAGTCGGTTCCGGTGCTGATTTCCCAAACGTAGCGGTTTGCGCCGATACCTTCGGATGATGCGAAACCGGTGTTGCGACGTCCTTTACTTAGCTTGCGTCTCTCGTTTATAAAGATTCGATGACGTTCGCCGGGGGCGAGGCGCAGGGGGATCGTGAATTCGTAGGTATCGGGGTTGTAATCGATTTTGGCTACGTCGTAGTAGCCGCCTTTTTCGAATTGCAGGTTGACGGTTGTGGGGTTCATGGGGCGGTCGAATGCGACACGGAAGGTGGAGTCTGCAATGACTTCGGTACTGCCGTGCGGCGGCCAGACAGAGACGACGCGGGGTCGATCGATTCCGTCGTCGTAGGGGAGTTCGCTGCCGGCTTCCCACTCGGCGAGAAGAGCAACAAGTTCTTCTTCAGTGGGCATGTGCAGCGATGCGATATCGAAGGCATCGGTTGACACGTTTTCGGTCCGAATACGTTTTACGACGGAGCCGTCCTGGATGTTCTCGCCGTAGTGCAGTAACCAGGACTCGTTTTCCAGTCGAAAGGTCGCGCTGAGCGCCCACGTTTTTGTATCCATAATCAGATCGGCGTGATGGTATTGGAGTTCTCGGGGCGCTCGTTGATCGCCAATTTCGAAAAATACTGGTCCGATGCCGATTTTTGTAAGGTGCTCACCATCGTCGGCGATACGGATGCTTTCTTCGAGAATGGGGACAAAGTCCGGGGTGGCAATTGTGATTCGAACGCGGTCCGTTCGGTAGCCGGTATTGCCGAACCAGGTGTTCAGCAAACCGAGCCCTACGCTTCCGCCCGTCTTTTCAACGTCGGCTTCGATGGTGATGTGTTTGCCTTCGCTGGTCTCGAAGGTGTTTATGATGCGGGCGTTATCGGGCAGGCCTTTGCGGGCCAGTATGTGGACCGCCATCGACCACAGCGTGCCCTGGCGAAGGGTCCTCAATTGATCAGGGGACATTTCGAAGGGGCTACGTTCGAGGTCGCGGCGCGGCGTGAGTCCGACGGCTTCTGTGCCTGAGAAGAGGAGCGTCCGCTGGTAATCGGGGCGGAGTGACTCGAAGCGGCCCTGGTCTCCCGCGAGGGACACGTTATAGGCGTAGTCGTCCATTTTGAGTGTATAACGGAGGTATTTAGGGCTTGGATTGAGCCATAGTTGATTTACTTTGACGACTTTTCTCCAGATGGCGTGGGGATCGGTGAGGTCGACTTCTTCGTCTGTTGTTGCGACCCGTTCAGGGTCATCCTGGACGGATTGAGTGGATTGTTGTGCAACGAGTAGCGTTTCGGGATCGGATGGCTGTGGGGAAGGAGGTAGAGATTGGGAAGAAACTGAATCGGCGGAGATGATAGTTGGTGCCGCGGAAAATTGTGCGTCTTGTGCGAGTTCGGTTGGTTGCAGGACTCTGTAGCTGAAAATTGAAACTACAGTCAGTGTGCCGATTAGAACGGCCTTGTGTTTGAAGAACCAGCCGAGCGCACTGGTCGCTGAGTTGGACATCGCGGCGGTTGATGCGGTTTGCCCTTGTGTAAGAGAAAGTTTACCGAGGTTGGAAATCAGTGATGCGTTCATGGGTGCGGCGTTGGCGAGTTGGGTTGCCATAGTGGGTGCGAGTGCGAGGGTGGTGGGTACGCCTTTTCGTTTGAGGGTAGCTTCGATTTGCTGGATGCCTTGGTTGATGTCGTTGGTGACGGTTGTGCGCGAGACATTGAGGTCTTCGGCGATGGCGGCGTGGGTTTGCCCTTCGAGGAAGTGTGCGATGACGGGGGCGCGGTATTTTTCCTGGAGGGTTTGGATGGCTTCGTCGATGATGGGGTAGATTTCTTGCCATTCCCGGGTGTCGTTTTGGAGATCGTTAATCTCAGCGTAGGCTTTTTCGCGTTGGCTGCGACGGGATACGCTACGGATGTGTTTTAGGGAGATTTTGGTCGCCATGCCGTGGAGCCACGCGCCGAGTGACTCTATGCGGTTGGTTTTATCGGTGGTGATGAGGGTTTCGAAGCATTGTTGGGTGGTGTCTTCGGCATCGGCGGGATTTTTGAGGATGCGCAGGGCGGTGTGGAAGACCATAGTAGCGTGGCGTTGCACGATGGCCTGGAAGGCGTGCGCGTCTTTTCGGGTACACCAGTCGGTGAGTAGTTGCTGGTCAGTGAGTTCCATGATCGCGTCTCCGTATAAATAGTCTACCTATACGTCCCCGTGGATGGCGAAACGGTCATAATTTTAATGTATTCGTCTCGATTATTGGACCCGTTTTGCTTGGGTTCGTTGACGGCCTTGGTGGAGCACCAGGGCCGTCGCCGTATTGTCGTCGTTCAATTCGAACACGAGTTGCGCATCGACGACTTTGAAAAAGAATTTGGTCTCGGATTCTGGAAAGACCGGGTATCGGTCTTGACCGGTCAGTTGGGCGTTGAGCTGATTGCCACGTAGCGTGATGTCCATGACGATTTTAGGGAGGAGTTGGTATTTGCCTACATATTGCTTGAGGATCGACGATTCAATCGTAACTGCGGAACGTATGACGGCACCCTCCATAGGAATCGAGTTGTTCAGGAGATGATATCCGATATCATCGTCCCCTGCACCGCTGGAATTTGTGAGAATGACGACGCCCATGGGGGGACCTTGAACGAAGCCTGCGAAGGACCGGTAGCCACCAGTTCCGCCGTTGTGCCACGTGATTCTTGGACCTTCGGCAGAAGTGAGTATGTGCCAGCCGAGTCCGATTTTCATGTATTCAGAACCTGCCTCGACTCTGGGCGCATGCGTTTCGCGCATCGATTCGAGAAGTGGGCTATCGCGCAGGCCCAGATTCGCCTCGAGAAAAGCGATCATGTCTTGCGCGGTGGAACGGATGGCTCCGGCTCCGGCGAAGGTGGGGAGATCCCAATTGGCGACTTCTTTTCCATCGGTATGACCTGTCGCCAGGCGTTCTTGCATATCCGCCGTGAGTGTTATCTTGGTATCGGGCATGTCCAAGACATTGGCGATTCGGGTGACAACGAGTTCCTCGTAGGTCTGGCCGGATGCGCGTGACAGGAGGTGCCCGAGCAGGCCGACGCCAAGATTTGAGTATTCGTAGGCTTCACCTGCTTCGCGCCGCATTCGGAGTCGTGAAAGCGCCTTGTACATATCCTCCACGGTATAGTCGGCGTATGGATTGGTGGGATCGGTCGGCCGGAAATTGGCGGGCATTCCGGGGAGTCCGGAATTCTGGATGGATAGGTTCTCTAGTGTGATGGTTTTATCGTTCTTCACGCGCACGGTGACTTCTTCGGGAAGGTGGGTTTCGATGTCGTCGTCGTAATTGACTTCGCCACGGTTCACCGCATCGGCCAGGAGGATGGCCGTGAAGACTTTGGAGATGGAACCTATCTCGTAAACGGAGTCTTTATCGGGCACGGTGTCGTCGGATGCGGCCATTTTTCCGTAGCTGAAATAGGAGGCTCCATCTGCATCGACGATGCCTATGACCATGGACATTGTTTTTCCGGAGTCGACGCGTTCCTGGACGATGCGCTTGACAGAGTCGGGGATTTCGGCACCGTGAACTGACAGGCCCGCGACGAGTAGCGTCCCAAGTAGAAGGTGGTGCGACAATCGGCTTTCTGGTCTCGAAATCATCATTTGGTTTTGTCCTTAATCTCTGATAATGGTTGTGCATTGTTGACGATCAGACTATCACATTTATTCAATCGAATTTGAAACTTGAAGATTGAAATTTTTGGAAGAGGATATGCCGAAGCGAAGTATGTTACTGGCACCATATAGAATGAATGAGATACGGTGCGAGACTTGAGTACCGTGGTGTTGCACGATGACCTGGCGAAACGAGTCGCTTCACTCTAAAACTTCGATGATCCAAAATTCCTCTGGGCTGGTTTTGCCGAAGTAATACGGAATGGGACCCGTGTAGCTGTCGTAGAATCCAACGCGCGCGTCGTGGTTCATGGTCGCGATCCAGCTGCTGGACGGTATTTCGATTTTTTCGGCGTGATCCACAGGATAGGCTTTCGGCAGCATTTTATATGCTGCCCTCCACCAGATAATGGTGTCACCGACTTGCGGATGCTCGATGTCCGACTCGATGTCGAAGAGGAAATCCCAATCCATGGCGCGCGCGCCTTCGCGTTCCATGTAGTATTGGAATCCCCAGTGTCCGATAAACCAGGTCTTCTCTAATTCGAAACGAGGATCGCGCGCGTACCGTTGAACGAAGTCTCTTCCGAGGTTGGCGTACACGTGATCGCCCCAAGAAACGGCCATGGAGATGAGCGCTCCCAATGCGAGTGGGTAGGCGGCCAATCGTAGGGTCCTTAGGTCTCTGTGCACGCGTTCGAATTGTCGCACGACGATGATGGCAATGGCAGGCAGCATGGGAAGTAAACTTCGCACGTTCGCGGTCCAATTCAGGAATGCGGAAAACACGAAGATCCCCATTACCAAAAGGAACAGCAGCAACGATTGGGCGTCTCGACTTCGGTAAAAATCCATGATGGCCAATCCAATGATGTATGCGCCTGCACAGACCGCCAGCACGAGTTGTAGCCGGTATTTCAACGCGATCATGGGAACTTCGCGGGGGCAGGAGTCACTGATGCGACCTTCCAACCCGTAGGAGAGAACCACGACACATTGAAAACCGATGAGTATTTTGACCCAGTCGATATTTCGATGAAGAAGGGGGGCCATTAGGAAGACTGTGACAAAACTTGCGCCGACATAACTGAGACCTTCGATTACGTTCTTGGTGACGAAACCGAAGGGGGAGCTGAAGTCGGGTTCATTAGCAACACCCGAAAGACCTCCCGAAAATGTTCTACCGTATAATTGGTGAGCGGTCATCTCGAGAAGGACGACGGCTGCACAGGGGATTAACAGGGTGGCCAAACGCCAGGTAAGTCGGCGTTCTTGAAAAATGGTGTAAGCGAAGAGCAAGGGGATCGCGGTGATGACGACGTACTTCGTCATAATACCGGCACTGATCAGGCTTGCGCTGATGAGTAGGGACTTCCATGATTTTTTTCGGTACCGTCGATCCAAAAAACGATGGACCACACGTAGAGCGCGAGCATGAGGGGTTCGCACATGACGACAGAGGTGGAGACGAGGAATGCTGGCGTGAGTACTGCGATGAGTGAGGCGAGTAAAGGCGTCGCACACATTCGTTCAGCGAGTCGAAGGATTCCCACGGCGGCGAAGGCGGTTGGTATGAGTTGGGCACCGTGCATGGCCCATTCGTTCCATCCGAACAACATGCCGAAGGGAACGAGGAAATAGGAGAATAGCGGTGGATTTTTATTGAACAGGGACACGGGAACCGATTGTGTTCCCCGGTTCATGTCGAAGCCGAAGAAATCGAAGGGGTGGTGCTGGATTTGTTGAGCGACTCGAAGATATACAGTGTCGTCAATGTGGAAGGCTTTGTCGAGAAAGGGTAGTAGCATTAGCACCGGAAGAGAGGCGGTTAGCCAGACCTGCCATGCCGGTGCCGGGAGATTACGACGCTTGGCGGTTTTTGGA
>JAYGCN010000352.1:0-19774 GCA_046583315.1 Candidatus Hydrogenedentota bacterium | reverse complement strand
AATGAAGGCATCAATTACGTAGAGTTCAGTATTCAACTCGACGTGAACGCGAAAGACTTGACCCTGGCGCGTGTCCGCTATGAACTGGCGAAACTTGGCGCGACAGGCATCGAAACCATCCCACTCGAGTCGTCTATTCCGGGATTGGACGTCATCGACTTCTAGAAAGCGTTACGAAGGAACAGCGTCGCGGTGATTTCTCGATTCTCATGATGTGCAACAAGCGCGAGTTCATGAATTCCCTTCATTCGCTCGCGCCAAGTCAGTATCCGCGATTCACGTTCGCTACGCTCTACTTCGCTGATTGCCCCGATGCTTTGCAACGCGGCAGAGTAGGCCTCGTATTCCGAGAGCACGGCACCGGGATTGATACGCACATATAAATTCCCCGATTCTTTTAGCGTATCCGCGGTGCGACGCTCTCCCCAACCGAATTGCTCGGCCAATTGCTTCGATGTGCTCGCAAATAGATATTGGTCAGCGGAGGACTCCTTTCCTTGCCCGAGAATGGCCGTCAGTGCGAGCCCGCCGACCGTTTCAATTTCAAGCCAATCACTCTCTGTGTCGCGACTGACCTGTAATGGCTTGAAAGTACCTTCCCGTTGCGCTTCCGTTGCCACCACTAGCGCATCCTGGATGCCCGTTCCGCGATAATCGGCGATTATAGAGGTTTTGTGCGTCGGCATAAGGTCGCCGAGCTCGTAACCATGCCAGGTTTGCGCGATACTCGGTCCTGCGACGTCGATCAACGGATCAAGATAACTGGCTTGCCGCCTATCAGACTTCTTCAGAAACCCGACCAACCAGGGTTCATCTGAATCAGGCTTGGGTCCAAGCACGGTTTCCATCAGTTGGGAGAGGTCGTAAAAAGTCGTTCCCAAGTTCGCGGAGAATTCAATAGGCCCCGGCATCGGCCGAATGAGCGGGCTTGGTTTTTGCCCGTCGAGCTGCGGGATCAATTCTTCGTAAAACACATCGGTGCAGGCGGCCCTCAATTCGAGCGTACCGTCACCATCACGAAGTCGAAGCGCAAAATCGATACGCGCGAAATGGGGTTCCCAACGAGATTCCTTCGAAAACCGGAAAGTTCCTCGGAACTCGTCGTCTCCGAGGGCCCAGATCGACTCATCCCATTCTTCATCTGGAATCCGCTCCGTGTCGCTGAGCGTTAGGGTGTGAACGAGTCCGTGACGGGATGCGCTGAGAAGCAGCACCCTTCCCCGTACGGCATAATAGAGGCCCGATTCTGAAAGGTAGCGCAGTCCCAATCCGCCGGAATCCTCAGAGATATTCGAAGACCTGCGCCGGAGTCCACGCTCAAGCAGCACGCCGACTCTGGACATGCGCGTGATATAAATCGCTTCTTCGAAATCCGTTGTGCCTTGGGTAGTAATCAGGACGTACTGGCCAATCAGATTGCGGAGCACCCAGTCGGGCGCGGAAAGCGGTGTGGTCAACACCGAGGGAACCGGATGGCTCTGAACGGAATCGGAGAGTGCATTCCACGAGGGCGACGTGAAGAGTTCATCTCTATTTTGCAATAGGTGCTGTGCCACGACGAGTGATGCCGGATCGCGTTCGATAAATTGTTGAATTCGATGCGTATCGCGGGATATCCAGAACGAAATTATCGCGAACAGAATGAGCGCGGCAATCACGAAGCGAGTAAAAAGAAAACTCCCGCGTGGGGCTGTACCTCCTCCGGTTGCGCCTCCAGAGCCGCGCCGACTAAAACTTCGTACGGCTTCACTCATCGGTCGAATCCACCGCGTTATCAGAATCGTTATGGGACTTCATGAGATCAGAAATTGCTTTGAGACACCATTCCACCACCGTATCACCGATTATATTTATACTTTGGCGCGAACCGTACGCTTTTATGTCGCCAGAGTCGGCGGTTGCAAGCCCCATGAGATTGTCGTTGCTTAGCCCGACCAGTATATGAGTGCGGAAGCCTGCTTTACGCACTTCGCTGGAGAGTTTTCGTTTAAGTGTTGCATAAGGCTCTCCCGGGAGAAATGTGATCAGCAAGTGGCTGATTGCAAGTGACTGGAATGGTGTCGCGCGTGGAAGATATGACTCGCTGACATCGCCTGGAAGAGGGTGGTCGACATACCCGATTGATATCGCCAGTTCGTCGCACTTGATACGATTCGCTATCGACTTGACGGCACCGGCGAGTTCTTTGCCGACGTGTTCGGTCCACTCCCAGCCTTGTTTGTCGTCGGAATTCGTGCAAACCTGATCTCCTGCGGCGCCGCTAAGGAAGAAAGCTACCGTGCCACTCGCGCTCAAGCCTTCAAGTTCGTCGCAGAACACCCCTGGAAAATCTGCGGAGAGAACGAGTCCATTGTCGCGGAGAATCGTTGCTGGTCTACCAGAGAAGGTACCCAGTATAGCGATCGTGTTTCCATCGGAGTCATCGACACGGATTACACCCAGATCGGGATCGTGTGGTCCCTTTTTTTCAAACATATTTTTGGTCAGTGTCTTTTGTTCACCGATTTCGTAGCCAATGGTTGCGCGACGTTTGGAGGACTCCGCAGCGATGATTGATTCTTCGACTGCTACGGCGACCGCCTCCACGACCTCACTCATATACCGCCCGTAGAGTTGACGATGAAACCATGACTTCGCAAGCCCCCCCGGTCCGCTGTGCGTGTGAGTCGCGGTCAAAATGACATTGCTCTTTGCGATCGGAATCGGCAGACTTTCAAGAATCCGTGCGCGAAGCTCGGGCGTTATGGCATACAGATCAAGGCTGACAAGCACGACCTGGATCTGGTCGCTCTCCAAATACAGGCTTCGGGCGTTTATTGTGCCACGCGCTATATGCGCATTGCGTCCGCGTCGATACAAATGCCCAGCGAGCGGCACGTCTTCGGGCAAAATGATCGCGACCTTTGCCGCGCCTGCCTGCAGTGCCGATGCGACCCCCGGATGTGCGAGAAAACTCAGCGCAACCAGACACAAACTTATGTAGTGCCGAAGTTTTATGGCAATACCCCCGTATTCCCCGAGAGGCCACAGTGCCTCTGCAGGTAAATAGTAGCGATTTTGGATGATTTCAGTCAATTTTCGAATGGAGGAATGAGGTATGCATGGGGATGAGTGCAACTAAGAATCGTAGGGGCAGAAAAAAGGAGAGGGATTATGGGAAAGGAGAACATGTTGAATGAAATACGAGATTTCCGTGCAAGGAGAACTCCAATGCGGTTGTTCGCCAACGGATTTCGCGTCTTATTTAAACACATGCAAAATCAATACGGATCGGTCGAATCATGGATTGAGTTGGAATTAATGGGTCCCCGATAGAGATCGTTGCAGGCTAGGAGGGCATGGTTTATCAGACACGGGTAAACATGCTACGGTACTGGTTGCTGTAACGCTCCATACGAAATACCAAATGTTGCGTCAACGACCGAATAAAAGGAGTCCCTATCCATGAGTACCGAACATGCCCTCGTTGAAGTCCAGGATGCTGTTGGCATCATTACCTTGAATCGACCTGATCAGTTGAACGCCTTGAGTGGCGATATGAACAGAATTATCCGGGAAGCTCTCGCGGACTGGTCTATCAACCCCGCCATCGGCGCGGTGGTCATCACTGGCGAAGGACGTGCTTTCTGCGCTGGCGGCGATGTCAGTTCCATGGCCAAAGGCAAGGAGATCGGAGGCGCCGAAGTCGGTATTGAAGAAAAAATCGATCTGCTTCGTTACGGTCAGGAGATCTGCTGGACGCTACACTCGATGCCGAAAGCGACTATCGCGGCGGTCAATGGTTTTGCGGTGGGAGCGGGATTGGGTCTCGCGCTATCGTGTGATTTGCGAATTTCTTCGGACAAGGCAAAATACGGCACGGCCTATGCGAAGGTCGGCTATGGCGGGGACTACGGAACCACCTGGCAACTCACGCAACTCGTGGGTGAAGCGAAAGCCAAGGAGATGTTTTTCCTGCCAGACATCATTGATGCCGCAGAGGCGCATCGCATTAATCTTGTGAACCGGGTTGTTGACCACGACAATCTCAAGGCGCAAGCGATGGAGGCGGCGACCCGTATTGCGAACGGCCCACGGGTCAGTTTTCGCTACATGAAGGAAAACATCAATCTCGCGACGCGTCAGGACTTCCGAACGATTCTAGACCGTGAAGCGATGACGCACATTCGTTGCGGCGAAACGGAAGACCACAAGGAAGGTGCACAGGCCTTCGTGGAAAAACGGGAACCTGTATTCAAAGGACGTTAGGGAGCGGAACTGGATCGCGCCTGTGTACCCCAGTGACCCTCTACCAGCGTGACGATATAGAGTGACGCGTAGGTGGCGATGGGTTCATTTTTGTCGTTGAATCGCTGGAAGGTTGTCATCACGTGCACCTTGTCCGGTGTTGCGCTGATAGTCTCGCGGCTAATCCAATGACTATGATCCCAGCCGAAACGTTTCGCGAAGGCATCGAAGTCCATATAGGCCGCGTACTCTTCTTCGGTCTGCCACACGCGCACGTTGCCACTGGCAATGCGTACATGAGGATAGTTCAAAGTCGCGGCCCAGGCCTTGGTATCGCGTGAATTGAAGGCAAGCATATAGTCGTCCAGGGATTGCATCGCCGCATCAATTGCCCCTTGCACTTCCGGTGTATATTCCTTGGCCGCAGAAACATGAGGCCCCCCACTTAATGCGAGCAGGCATACAAGGGCCATTCCGATCATTCGTTTCATGATAAACATCTCCGTAAGCGATTCATACTTATGATACACGCTGATCGTGCCTAATTGATTGCCCTATTTGCAATTTTTCAAGCGATCGTGCCACACTCATCGCCATTATGACCGTTCAACGAGGGGAATCAATGAGTCGATGGGTGACGCGCTGGACCAATGGATTTGTCCTCTGGGTCATCTTGTTTTCGATTGCCGCTTACCTTATCCCCGAATCCTTTACCCAGCTTCTTCCCGGCATTGTACCCGGACTCGGTGTCATTATGTTTGGCATGGGCATGACGCTTGTACCGGAGGACCTGCTGCGCGTCTCCCGCATGAAACGGGCTGTAAGTTGCGGCGTGCTTGGACAGTTTCTATTGATGCCGCTTCTCGCGTTTGCCATCGCGCGCGTGTTTCGCCTTAGTGACGAGATCGCGATGGGTTTTATCATTCTCGGATCGTGTCCAGGCGGCACTGTATCCAACGTCATCGCCTATCTCGCCAAAGCGGATGTCGCGCTTTCGGTAACGATGACGACGTGTTCCACGGTGCTCGGCGTATTGTTGACTCCATTGTTGATCAGTACACTGGGCGGCGAGTATTTGGAAGTCAACGCAACGGCGATGTTGCTGAGTGTTGTAAAAATTGTGCTCATACCCGTAACCGCCGGATTCGCCATTCGATACTGGTTCACGGACAAGGTACGGCGTTTTCTCGACGTGTTTCCGGCGATCTCCATGCTTATCATCGTACTCATCATCGCCACGATAGTCGCATTGTCCAAAGATAAACTACCGGAGGTAATCGGATTACTCGGCGTGCTGGTCGTTGTGCACAACCTCTTGGGAATGCTGGCGGGGTATGGTCTTGCCACACTGTTCAGACTACCCGAAGCGGCACGACGTACGGTCGCCATCGAAGTTGGTATGCAAAACAGTGGGCTCGGTGTTACGCTGGCCACGACGCATTTTGCCAGTCCTCTCGTCGCGTTGCCTTCAAGCCTCTTCAGTATCGTACACAATCTGACGGGTAGCTCACTTGCAACTTATTGGGCGAGGACATCCGACTCCGATGACGAGAAGTCGCGTTAGAACGGCTCGGTGCGATGAACAACCTTGCCACCGATCAAGGTCAACAACACCTCGATTTCCAGAATCTCGGCGGCTGGAATTGTCATAATATCTTTAGAAAGTATTACTAAATCGGCCCATTTTCCCGCTTCCAGACTACCTTTGATGTCCTCTTCAAACGCCGCATAGGCACCGCCCAAGGTGAAACTGTGTAATGCTTCTTCCCGAGTCAATGCCTGATCGGCGCGCCATCCGCCAGCAGGATTCCCTTCATGGTCCGCGCGCGTAATCGCCGCGTAAAATCCCCATAGCGGGTTCGCGTTTTCCACGGGAAAATCCGACCCGTTTGCAATACGCACATCGTCGTCTATCATCGTGCGCCAGGCATAAGCGCCTTGAATGCGTTCCGCTCCGACGCGCTCTTCGACCCAGGGCATGTCCGAGGTTGCGTGGGTCGCCTGAATCGAAGCGATCACCCCTAGCTTGCCCATCCATTCGATATCTTCCGGGCGCATGATTTGTGCATGCTCAATTCGGAATCGGTATTTCGATCCATTTTTTCGCTTGAACGCGGTGGCGTAGGCGGTCAGCACGGCGTTGTTTGCCAGATCACCGATCGCATGTGCATTCACTTGATATCCCTTGCTCAACGCGATATTGGAAATGAGTGTGAGTTGTGCAAGATCCGTGATCAACAGACCTTTGTTCCCCGGCTCATCGGTGTAGGCGTCAAATAACGCCGCGCCGCGCGATCCGAGTGCACCATCCGCCACAACCTTTACACTGCGCACCGTCAGTTGATCGTTCCCATAGCCGATGAGCGGCTTTTGGTTCAGAAAAGTTGTAAAGGATTCGAAGTCATCGAATTTTTGCGCGCGCAACATCGCATACACACGAAAATTAAATCGATTGGAATCGATCGCTTCCTTATAGAGATCTACTGTCTCCCGAGTCACGCCTGCATCATGAATCGAGGTCAGGCCCTTCGCCGTGCAGTGATCGATGGCCATTCGGATCGCTCTCTTTTTTGTCTGCGAATCGGGCGCGGGAACTTTGGTGGACACCAGGCCCGATGCTCTGTCAATCAGCACGCCTGTTGGAACCCCTTCCGAATCGCGCATGATACGCCCGCCATCGGGATCGGCAGTGTCAATCGTGAGTCCTGCCCGCCGCATCGCCTCAGCGTTCACCAAACTCGCATGGCCATCAATACGGGTCAGCAGAACGGGGTTGTTCGGGGAAATGGCACTTAATGCGCCGTGGCTCGGAAAGGCTTTTTCCGCCCAGTCATTCTGATCCCAGCCGCGGCCGATAATCCACTCGCCGGGTTTTCGGTTTTCTACCGCTTCGGCAACCCGACCCACGATCTCCTCATAGATCGAGGTACCCACGAGGTCGAGGTTCATCAGGCTCAGGCCGAGATTAAGCAGATGGCCGTGTGAATCGATGAAGCCGGGCAGTACCGTTCGGCCTTGAAGCTCCACCACGCGCGTGCCCGGTTTTACTCGTCCGAGCATGGCCTCGTTGCTGCCCACTGCGGCGATTTTACCTTTGTGGATGTGTATCGCCTTTACCACGTCGCCTTTTTCGTTGCCGGTATATATCTTGCCGTTGAGCAACACGAAACTCGCTTCAAACTGCGCAATGGCAGATGAGCAATTGAGTCCAAGTGTCAGTAAAGCAACGAAAAACAGCCGCGCCATATATAGTTCCTTACGATGTGATGAAGGCGATTCTATCATTCATTAGAAACGCCTTCAATTATCACGTCGACCTCACCGCTGGCGGGCTCTGTAGGTAGTTTCAGTGGGACTGGTTCAAGCTTCGACAGGTCGTATGCGTAGAGATGCAGGCCGCCCCATTGCTGATGGTCTAGTTGCTCGCCCAAGCGATTCAGTTCTGTTTCAAAATAGCGTCGCTCTCCGACCATGAGATGGGTGTCGTCTTCTTTCAACGCGAACCATACCTTCGAATTCCCGCCCAAGCTCGCGATTTCGTCTCGATAATAGGACCAATCGCCACGTGAGGTCAGTCCCACGTAGGCATCCTCCAGCGGCACGCCTTCGAGCTGATCCGAGTGATACGCATATTCGTGGTGCAACCAGTAGTGCAGATAGAAGCTGTCTCCTTCGGCGTAATGATCTTTCAAATAGACAACTGCTGGACGTATTCCCGCGTCAACTGGTTTCATCAATTCATTGGCCGCGACCATAGCGGGTTGAACGAAGAGCAGTGCGATAAAAATCGAGGCAAATGTACGCTGACCGTTGGCCCACAATACGCGTGTAATTTCACCCAGCCCTGCCCCGGTAATCAGAACGAGTGCCGGCAGCAGGAATTGCAAGAAGCGACCGAATATCGGATAACGCTGCAGGTATGAGGCGAGGAGCATGACGACCATGGGCATTATCAACATCAATAACCACGAAAAGCGGCGGCGTCCGAGAGTGATGAGTCCCACGATGAACCCGAGCATGCCCAGCCCCGGCAGTAACAATCCGACCGGGTCGGTGAAGCCATCCATAAAGGTCCGGCCGATCCATTTTAGCGCTGCGGGCCAGCTTCGATCCGGCGGGAATTTCAGGAACGCTTCGTAGTGCCAACTTTGTAATGTTGTATCGGCAGCAGTCTCTTTCAGGGCGACAAAATAGTTGGCCGCGAAACTTGCCGTCCACGCGAGACCTGCCAACACGAGGGCGCCAGCTTTTTTGGTGTCTCCTTTGAGCAATGCGTCACAGCCGGCGACGATGCCTACCCCAGCGAGAACAAATAACAGGGGTAGAGAGAACCATTGAAGTATCGCGCCCGCTAATCCGAAAATAATAATCCTTATTGGCGTGAATTCTTTCGTGAGAATCCCGTAGCCCAGCAAGAACATTATGGATGCGGCCATGAGATCGGTACTGTATTGTTTGAGCTCCGCCGCGTAGCCGATGGCGGGCCATGACAAGGCAAGTAGCCCCGCAGCAATGAGCGCTCCAGATTTCGGCAAAGACTTGCGCGCGACGAGGGCCGTCACAATGAGTCCCAGGATCGAGGCGACGAGAGGCCATGCGCGTAGCCCCAACTCATGAGTACCGATCATCGAGATGCAACTTTTTACGAGCAACAAGAATCCAATGGGTGCGCTATGATGTCCGGCCAGCGGTTCGGTCAGTTCCCCAAAGCTGCGGGCCACTATCTGCACGACCACCGCTGCTTCGTCCAACCACAACGCGGGATTCTTGAGGTACCACGCAATCCGAAGTCCGCACCCGGCAAGAACGATCAGCAACAGGATGGACATCCCGGATAGGCCGAAGATTTCGGATGGTTCTTCGGAAGGACTGGCATCCGGTTTCGCGTCTAGGGGTACCTCAACGAACTCTTCGTAGTCTGGCTCCTCGTACTCCGCCGCATCGTCTGGATCAGAATCCATATATGCAGGCTCGTCGTCAAGCTCCCCGTATTGATTGTCTTCGGGCTCTTCAAGTTCGAGTTCGCCATCGTCTTCAGTTGGCGTATCGTCATCAAGATGCTGCACATTTTCATCGGGTTCGTTTTCAATGACTTCGGCGTGAATGTCGATGTCCCCGTAGTCCATCTCTAAGGGATCGCCGTCTTGCTCATTCGGCTCATCAACGGTGTCATCGGGTTCGTCGCTGTGCTCGTTCACGTGAATTGATCCTCTTAGGCTGCACCTGATTCGTCAGACTGCTCCTGTCCAGATACTTTGGCATAGAAGGAATCTTTTCCGTCCTCCGTTTCCGGAGTCGATAACGATACCAGCGGGGTTACGATCAGCGGGATGAAGGTGGTTACGTAGGAGGGGTCGATCCCCTTTCCATTGTGGACGAAACAGTAATGGGCGAGACGCATCACCGCTGAAGAACTTTCATCGACGGTCAGCTCAACGCCCAAGGCAATTTTGATGCAAATGAACCAAACGAGGCCGGAAATCAGGCCCGAGAGAATTCCCCAATAAGCCCCTTTCTCGGTGGTGCGTTTCCAGTAGATGAGATAACCAACTGCGACGGCGGGCGGGACGACCATGGCGAAACCGAAGAGCAATAGATCGAGAATGGATACCGATTCGTTCTTGGAGACGAGATAGGCGGACAAGGCCGCAATCAGTCCATAGACCGCTGTCGTGATTCTATAGGCCCTCAGTTTCTTGTCGGGCGAGTACGATTCGGTGAACGGTAGCCAATCCCGAACGAACATGGTTGCGCTGGAGAGCAGTATGGGTCCACCGGACGAAATAACAGCGGCTAGCACCGCAGCCAATGCGAAACTTCCGATGATCGGGCTGATGTCCATTGCCACCTTGGTTAAATTCGTGTAGGAGCTGGTTCCGGGACTCAGGCCGTAGTTCGCAATGGTAAGGATTCCGACGATGCCCGCGAGAATGGGCATCGCGGCACCAATAACACCCGCCAACAGGAAGCCCGGAAGCAGAATTTTTTCATTTTTTGCAGCACTCGAATAATTGGTGTAGATGGATGCGGCGGGCGTGTGTACCGCGGCGGAAAAAAACATGCCGAATACCGCGCCCCATCCAGCACCTGCGAATTTCCAATAGCCCGTGTAGTCTTTCTCCGAGGCATCGATGTGACCGTCGACGATTGACGAAACTGCGTCCCAGCCACCGAGTTGTTGGGTGCCCATGTACGCAACGGTCCCCAAGCCAGCCAGAATCACGGCGCAGTGAATAAGATTTGTGACGGCTGTTCCCCAGAGTCCCCCCAGGGATACGAAGGTGACCAATATGAATGCGGCTATCAAAACACCGGCACCCATGGGAATGGCATAAGCGGTATCGGCAGTAACTCCCTTCAATATGACGGCAATGATGTAGGCTTCGATCAAATTCACAATAAAGTATTCGATTTGCACGCAGAGACTGGTCAGCACTTGATTGCGACGCGAACCGAATCGAATGGTGAAAATCTCGCCGACGGTCTGCAATCCCATGCGTCGATAGGGCTTGGCGAAGAAGAACCCGACGATGGCCATTGCCAGGAAGGTATTGATGGCGTACCACCACATGTACCAGACGCCGTCACTCATTACGTTGCCGGCCACGCCGTAGGTTCCCGCGCCGCCAATTCGTGTACCGGCCACGCCCACGGCAATCATGCCCATGCCCATACCACCACCGGCAACGGCCCAATCTTTCGAGCTCGCAGTTCGCCGGGCAAGAAGGCTGCCGGCCACCGTAACAATTGCCAGGTACCCGACGATCAGTATAATTGGTGACATCTGGTCTTTATCCCCCTTGAGCGTGCTGATTCAGCACCTGATATTTTGTGAAATCGGTTCGTCCACTCTAACCGATACGCGGTGGGCGATACCACCGTTAAACGGGTCACGTATCAGAGCCTTCTTCGGGCTGGAAACTCCGAATCTTCGCGTTGGCACGGGCGGCATCAAGAAACAGTGATTCCAGACGCTCAAAATATGCTTCCTCCTCCAAATCCAGCTTCTGCTGCTTGAGCGCATCGACCGCATCCATGGCATCCATATACTGATCAATCCATTCCTGAGACACACCCTCTGGAAACACGTAATTCTTCAGGAATACCGATTTGGCGAATGCACCGTCCTGGCCGGCGGCTTCTTTCACGCTGGGATCGAAGCCCGCCGTCATGTCCCAAGTGAGGCGCGTCCCCTGTCCATCGCCGTTATCATCCAAAATAGCATGTTCTGTCGGAATGTACCCACTGCTGATGTACCAGGCATCGGTCAACTCGGCCGCCTGCTGACATGCTTCGTATATGGTGATGCGTTCGTCACGATTCCTGTCTGCGCTGCCGTCTTCGAGTCCCTCCACAAAATGTGCCATGAACTCTGTGGCGTTAAACTCCGTCACGCTCTTGGTCGCCGAGCAAATGATTCGTCCTGGCCCGCTCAGCTCATTGATGTACGCCGCGCTGGTGGATGTGCCGTTGACGATTACCAGCTCTTTGACGCTAAGAGAATCGATGTAGGAGGCGAAATCGGTCACCGTCATGTCGATACCCGGTATGTGTACGCGCGAGATGCTCTTGTAGAAGGAACCGTGACCGATTAAATAGATAAATACGCTGTCATCTTCGCCCGCCTGATTCGCAACGATTTCGAACACGGATCGAATGGAGTCAATTGTAGAGACGGCCATGGGAGGGGTCTCGGTCATGACTCCTTCCGTGAGTAGATACACGTTTGAACTCGGCACGTCCACGGTTTCGATCAGGGCCCCTTCGAGCCGTTCGCCCCAGGACTGAAATTTTTCGACGAATTCTTCTTCCCCTCCACTGCCGCAGATGATCACGTGGTAGGCATCGGCATGAACTTGTTGTAGCGCACAGCCCGCACCGAGCATCCAAATAAACAGCAACTTCTTCATTATGCGAGCCCCCGGCGTCTGCGGATAAACCATTCGAGCGGCAGACACAGTATAAAAATCAAATAGAATAGTGGGATATGCCAAAGATGTAACACAACATTATCGGTATCTTGATGCAACGGCAAGGGAATGGCCTTTGCCAACGAAGCCAAGTCGTCAAGATCGTAGCGTGCGCCACCCGAGCCCTGTGAGAGGGCATCCAGGAATCGCGGCGTGTATTGGGCCATCTGAAACTCGTTGCGATCCGCCTCTACGAGCAGGGTATCTTCCAGGCGCCCGACGACGCGGTCCTGATCATCCATGGCGAGCAAGGTCAAGGTGTGTAGCCCAGCCTCCTCGGGCACGTATTGGCCGTAGTAGAGTCCAACTTCTTCGAGCGATTCGTCGATGGGGATGGACCTGGATTTGCCGGAGGGTGTCGACACGAGCAGTGTTGCCTGAAGGCCTTCCTGTTTTTGAAATTCCTCGTTGCGCACGACGAACTCTACGGGATGCGGTACGAATTGCGTGTACTCGTCGCGTTTGTCGCGTAAACGCGTTTTCGCAAGCGTCTGATAACTCATGTATCGCACAATCTGGCGCCAAAGCCGCTCGTGCCGATCGTCCTCGGATTCCAGGCGCATCTGCCACTGCCAGGTCTCGCCGGTTGCAAGAATTCCGGTCAGCCCTTCGCCATACCGTTGCATCGCGAAGAGAGGATGCGCCTCAGGATCGTCGGCTGTGCGCCCCTCCGCCATCACCGTGGCACCTGCACGGGTTACGGGAAAATAATTCATACCAAATAGAGGCGGCATCTCTTCCCAGGCAAGCGCATTCGCGTTTTCATCAAGATCGAGACTCCACACGCCCGAGAGTATGCCGTCAACGGTCGGCTCGACGCGAAATTCGGCATCACCGCGTGTGACATGTTCGGAATCGGACTTGGCGTACATCACTACGGGAAGTAAATTCTCGATAGCCGTCCCTGCGTATCCGCCTTCGGTAAATCCGTTCGCGCCGCCTTGCACCAGTAAAGAGCCGCCTCGAACGTCCACGAAATCACGTATCAATTCCAATTGTCGCGTAGTGAACAATTCGCGTTCGATATCCCCAAGAATAAGGAGATCATAGGGGAACAACTCCTCCGCAGTATCTGGAAACCCGGAAACCAGAGATTCTTCGTCCAGACCGAATCGCAAAAACACGGCTTCGTCATAACGCGCCTGATCTTCGTCGGCATCGATGCCTTCGAATAACGGGTTTGAGAGTGTGGAATCGCGCCCCCTGAATTCAAACTTGGGTTCTGCGGTCGATATATAAATCAAACTGTCAAAATCGAATTGAGGCTCTTCTTTTAGAGCGCGACTGATAAATTTGTATTCCCAATTCGGACGTCCCGCAACATAGAGAATTCGATATTCTTTATCGCGATTATCAACGACGAAGGTTCGTGTGTTGTTTTCTTCAATGCGGTCGAGTTCTTTACCTGCTTCCTCAATCACGACTTCGGCCGTATAGTCGATCCAATCCTTGCGATCGGGAACGAATTCTGTGCGCACCTGGTGATCTTGCTCGTCGTCGTCTATGGAGATCGGTATTCGCTGTATCACCCGTTCGCCGAGTCGAATCACCACGCTGGCATCGTAGCCTTTCAATCCCAAGGAATGCACACCCGCCGTAACGACTACCGGACTCTTGTCGAATTCGGTACGTTTTACGGATAAATGACTTAATTCGATGTCACTCCAGTCAGCGGTCGTGTCGACACCAACGGTGTATATCGGTATCGTAGGTGACACCGCGTCGACCGCATGCTGCACTTGATCTGCCTGTTGTACGCCATCGCTGAACAGCACCACGGCGGACACGGTCGTTCCTTCGAGGTCGGATAATACTTGGCCAACCCCGTCGACCAGATTCGTCTGTGTCTTGTCGAAGGAAAGTGATGCCACGTCACTGAGGGGTTCAATATTCGCCCCGACACGATACTTCACGACCTGATGCTTCCGCCGCAGCTCGTCCTCAAAATCAGCCTGAGCGGATATATAGCGGGAGATTAACCGTTCGCCCCGTGACTCACCGGAACCGCCCCCGATGCGCATGCTGAGTGAGTCGTCGAATAATAACGCGACGATCTGTTCGCCCGGTTTTACGTGTTGCGCGGTGATGCTGGGGTCCATCAGCAGGGCCAAGGCCAGGGTGACGACCACAACGCGCATCGTCGTCAGCGCTAAACGTGCTGGCGGTGCGAATTTGGTCAACTGACGCCAATAGTACGCGCCGACCGCTGCCGCTACGCCAATCAGGATCAATACGCATACGAAAAACGGCAGCGGTACTTGAAATCCGAAGGATACGGGAATCAGATCCTCGGCCTGGGTGGGTGCCAGATATTGAATCAATGAATCCATCATCGTCGGATAATCTCAGCGGATTCGGCTTCGGAAAGGCCCTTAAAATATTGGGCGACGTGACCTTGGTAGCGTTCAGGAATATCACCATCGTCGACCATCACAAATTCCTTCTCGCCGAGTTCCTTTTCGATTTCGTTTTGCAGTTGATCGGCGGCTTGCTCGAGTGGTCGGGCGGCTACTTTCAGGAACAGATCGAACTGCGGGGGGCGCTTTCTGTTCTTCCATTCGCGACGAATCGCTTCGATGTCTTCACGAATGCGTGTGATCTGACCGCGAACAGGACTTTTTTCGGGTAATAAGGATTCGGCATCCCGCAACTCCTGGATCCAGTTGCGATATTGATCCTGGGCGAAATTGCGCATCATATCGTCCTGGCCGCCACCACCCCGCGCTGCGCCGCCATCGGGATTGCCGCCGCGACTGTTTTGTTGGCCACCTTGTTGATTGGGTTGTCCGGCTGTTGGTGAGGAGCCTTGTCCGGGTTGTTCTCCGGGTTGCTGGCCCTGTCCCTCTCCAGGTTGTTGGCCCGGCTGGCCTGATTGACCTTCTTGTCCCTGTTCGCCGGGTTGCTCACCTTGTCCCGGTTGTTGACCCGTCTGCCCGGATTCGGACTGACCCTGACCCTGGCCTTCTTGTGACTCTTCGCCGGGTTGCTGACCCTGACCTTGTTCGGACTGCTCACCGGGTTGCTGCCCTTGTGCTCCAGATTCGCCTTGTTCGCCTGCCTGGGTCATCTGCATTTCTTCGCTTTCCAGCAGCTCGTCCAGATGTCCCAACGCTTTCTGCATACCCTCCAAATCGTCATCGGTGATGGCGTTCGCAACGCGCGCCAATTTCTCTTGCGCATTGTTGAGTCGCTCGGCGATATCCAATTCCTCGGCTATCGCTGATTCCCAAATGTCGTACCGCACGAATTCACCGGAATCTTCGATGTCTTCGAGAATGCCTTCTTTACTCGTCTCCCGCAACCAGTCTCCGAGCTTGCGCGACATCAACTCCTGCGTCTGCTTGCCGCGCTCAGCCAGTTCACTGGCTTCTTCCATCATTGTCGTGAACTTCTCGGCCATCTCTTCTTTTTTCTGAAGTAGCTGCTCTTTGCGGGCATCGCTTTGCTCGGCATTTTTCAAGCCGGGCTTCGCGTGTTCTCTTAGTCCTTCGTTCGTCTTCTGCAAGACTTCCGCTTGGTCTTTCTGGAGTGCTTCCATTTGTTCTTGTAGCTCGGCCATGCGTTTGGCGGCCATGCCACGTGAGAACTGTTTCAGCGACTCTTGCATATCCTGGAGCGCGTCCATTGCGCGCGCGCCTGCAGCACGGGCCTTCTGTAATTCTTCACGCTCAAGCTGTTCGAGACTGCGTTGCATCTGGTGACGCGCGTTGGCCAATGCTTCCTGCGCCTCACGAGCCTGCTCATTCGAGACGGATTCGGATGACAATTCCTGACGCGCTTTGTCAGCCTCTTCCAGACTCTTCCTTATTTCCTCTTCCAGTTTCTCCAGTTTGCGCCGAACATCTTCCTTTTCGGCCTCGGTATTGGCCAATTGCATCTCGGAGATCAATTTCGCCAACTCTTCGTTCGTGTTTTGTTGACGTTGCGTCAGTTCCTTAATCCGATCGAGCACCGCGTCGGTCTGTTCCTGTTGCTCACGCGTCGCATTCTCCTCTTCGTAAAAGTTCTTGTTGCGGGCCAACTCAAGATCGCTGATATCCGGCTGCTGACTACCACCGCCACCGCCGCCACCGCCTTTTTGCTGTTGCACTTCGGCTTCACGGCCTTTGAGTTTGGCTATCAGACGGCTACTGACCTGTTGCTGCGTCGTGGCTTCGGACAGGGCCTTCTTGGGATCCGGCAGCCCCGCACGATTCAGTGCTTCACGACTGCCCGCCATGCGTTCAACCAGCAGAGCAATTTCAGGCGGGGCACCCGGCGCGTTCATCTCTGCGGCCATCCCCTGCAGTTGGGTCTGCTTCTCGACGATGATGCCGCGCTTCTCATTGAATTCTTCTTCATCCATATATTTCGAATCGCGACGAAGGTTCCAGGTCGCGATCAGCACATCTTTTTGACCCTGAGCCAGGTCATCGGCCTGCTGGCCCCCGCCTTGACCCGCACCGGACATGGCCTCACTGTAGAGCATCTTGAAGGGACGGATTTCGAAGAAAAATGGATCACCCAAGTCTTCATACTCTCCGCGCGAGGGATGCGTATCTTTTGCCCACACGGTCCAGGTGATAAAGTCCCCCACCTCCAGATTCAAGTCGTCGAGTTCTATTTCATGGTGGCCTTCGGAAGCTTTAACCAAGGTCGTATCGGTTGACAGGGAGATACGAACGGGGCCCTTGCCTGCGATTTCGTATTGTATCCCGAATTCGCTAAAGCCAAAATCATCCGTAACGGAAAAATCGAAGGCCAGTTCTTCGAGCAGGGTGACCTCGTTATCACCACGCGGAAAATCAATATCAATCTCCGGCGCACGGTCACGTAACATGGCGACAGTGTATTCAGGATTGTATTCGCTTGTGTCTCCTTCCAAGTCGTACAAGATCACTACGTATTTATCGCTCTCAAGAACCTCCAGCGGGAATTCCCATACGGTCGAGTCCGCCAACCCATCCAAGGTCACGGTCCCGCCCGACTTAAACACAAGCTCGGCACGACTCAGTGGTTTGTTCGCAACAACCGAGATATCCACAATCGAGCCTTCCAATGCGGTGATGTTTCCGCTATTGGGTTCTTCGCGTGAGGGAATCTGGGTGTACTCGGGGTAATGATAGGTCAGATTTATTGTTTCCACCTCCGGTGGCGTCCACATGGCTATCTGATAGGTGTCGGAATGTCGATTATCCAGTTCAACCCGGTACTGGATGTCACTTTGAACGTTGGAAAATTGCTTGAAATAGACTTTATCTGAACTGCTCTGGGCGGCCTCGACCTGTTGCCATACGCCGTTCCCTTCGCGCCAATGTACCTTCACCGAAAGATTGGGCTGCGCGGTACGCACGAGTACCGTCTGGTTGTCGCCACGACGAACGCGCACATTGCCGGGTTCGACCGAAAACGGGAGACTCCGTATGCGGCTGCCCTCAACGGAATCCCGAATCGGAGCACCCGGCACCCAGGCTTCGCGATAGGTACCGACGATTGCCAGTGAAAAACACAGGAAACCTGTAAGCCACATCGCACTGCGAACGGTCTGTCGATGGTCAACCACATCGTCCAGCGATTTCGTTTTCAAGCGTGTCGCAGTGTCGGCAAGAAGTTGTTCAATCATCCACGAGGACGCGTCCTCATGTAGCTCAGTGCCAAAATCGAAGGCGGAGATGATGCGATTTTCGAGCTCGGGATGGTGTTCATCAATATACAGAGCGATACGACGCGAGGAAATCGGGTTCAACATAGGTCGAATCAACAGCACCCCCAACGCGATACATTCGGCTATCAAATAGACCGCAATCAACGTCCACGTCTGATTGGCGTCCCCGTTCACGCCAATCTGCAACGCCGTGAACAGACTCGTCAGCATAAACGTCGCAATTCCAAACTGCATCCAGCCGCGCAGGGTTTGTCGCCGTCGATACTGATCGGCGACCTCTTCGATTCGACGACTCAGCTCGGGGTGCATTTTTGCTTCGTTTGACATCAGTGATTCCCTATAGTCATTACACGTATCATCAGCTCGATTCTGCCCGTGAAAGTACATTCATATACGCGAACTCGGTAAGTAGCAACAGCAACAAACCTGCCAACGCAAGTCGTCCGTATTCCGTGTCAATCACCTGGCCGGACGCGTCGATTTCCGTGCCGACGACACCCGCGACCTCTCCCGAGCCGGAGATGATGGGGCGTGATGTGAGTTTGAGCAAAAACTCCGCCGCGGTCACAGGCGTTTCATCGCCCTCGCGCCCGTTAACATTTACGGCGACAATGGACGACCAATCGGGAAGACCCGAGGCGCGCCCATAGAAGTAGCCGGCTTCATCCAGCGTGGCAAACGATGTGTCGGCCCGATTCACTGTCACTAGATCCTCGCTACCAGGCAATTGGAGTTCGCTCTCGCCTTCTGCATTCCAATTCAGCCAATTGGGCGAGACCGCTGTTCCGACTTCCGTGGCGACGGTGGAATCGTCAAGCGAATTCAGGTAGTAGAGCGTTTCGTATAACAACGGAACAAATTGATTCGTTTTGGGGAAATTTGTCCAGTCCAACTGAATAGAAAAAGGCCAAATCACAATGCTTCCTGTACCAAGAGACGTCTCCACCATGGCCGGTGCATCATCATCGAGTCGCGCAATTACGTGGGCCGTCTCCTGTTCCCCGATAATTTCAAGCGGGACGTAATTGAACATGCGTAACGAGGAAAAATCATTGAATTGGCGGCCCTGGAACCGTGCAAAGATATCGTGTTCGAGATCGACCCAGGACATCGTACTGTAGCGGGACGCGCGAGGCTGTTCGTAGCGAAGTTGCCCACCTTGCACCGTCGTATCGGCGAGCAGTGCGCCGGTCGATTCGGACCAGCCTTCGGAGCCCGATGCACAGAGCAATAGTGAGCCTCCCTGGGATACATACTGACGCAGATCGCTGACCACCACGTCGGACAGGTTCACGTAATCGCTCAGGATGATAATGGCCGGCTGCTCGGTGGCTGTGCGCAAGTATGTTGAAAGATTTTCCGGTGTTACCGTCTCACGAATCCAGGGCATTTCATCACGGTTGGCCAATGCTTGCTCCATTAAACGAACCGCTGGCCAGCGCACACCTGCGCGTTCCATGCCGACCAATACGATCGATTGCTTGCGCGCGGGACTCCATGCAAAGTAACGTGTATTGTCCGTCTCCAGGTCATCGTCTTGCAATCGCACCTGTCCGACCACCGTCTGGTCTTGAGACTCCGCAGCGGTCTCTTTGGCGATACGGAACGAGGTCTGGCGGCCACTGCCGGGTTGCAGGGTCAATCGATTTTCAATCGTGTCGTCTTCTCCCACGTCCAGCCACACGGGGTAGTCGGTCAGCATTTCATCCGACCAGTTCTGAACCTTCGCAACCACCCTGAGATCGCCGTTCGGAAATTTTCGTACGCCGATGTCTGTTACGCCTACATTGGCTACGGTTTCCTGAGCAACCGAGACGACATCCATTTCAATGAAGCTCGGCAATTTCCAAGAGGACGAAGCATTGGGCATGCCGTTTTTCTTAAAATCGGATATCATATGAAAAATAACCCGGGGACGCAACTCGTCATCGGC
>JAYGCN010000288.1:0-88806 GCA_046583315.1 Candidatus Hydrogenedentota bacterium | reverse complement strand
ATAAGATTCCCGGTCACGCTGAAAATGACACGGAAAGGAGCAATGGCCTTGCGCATGTCCAATTCCGCCATCATCCACGGTCGAACGAAGCAGTTTTCACTTTCCTCCTTTGCCTCTTCACGCCTTTGCCCCTTTGCGTTAAAGCACTTGAGCCTGCGATTCAATTTCATCGCACGTATACCATGGGAGAGATACCAGCATTTAATAGAATTTAGCACTCCTGGAATCAATCTTTTTTATGGCGAAAAATCACAATTCGTGTTATTGTAAAAGATATATTATCGAGTCCAGACGTACCACCACAATCCGACGTCGGCCGAGCACGATCGCGACAGTACCGTCACATGCCGATGTAACAATGGAGTTTCTCCATGATTAAGTATGTGTACAAAGCTGACAACGCCTATGGAGAGCAACGCTCAGGTACCATCGCGGCGCACACGATTGGGGACGCGCGACGTATCCTGCGCGAGAACGGATTGGTCAGCACCTTTCTGGAGGACGCGAAGGAGTATCGACACAAACGTCGCAAGAAAAAACGTCGGCATCAGATGCTGATACGAATCGGCGTAGGGTTGGTGGTGATTGCGATGTTCGGCAGTCGGTGGATGGTGGACTTGGCGGGGCAGGATTCTGGGGCGGATGCGTCCTCGCTAAAAAGTAGCGGCGTGTTAACGGGCAACGCTGGTACGATCATCGCGGAGACGGAACAGGCGGAGGCATTTGCGCATCGTCTGATTGACGCATGGAATAATTTTGCGCCGAGACTCATCACAGGGGTTGAAGTGCGCGAGAATCTGCTGACGCTGTACGTAAGCAACACGGCGTCGGACATTCAGGAAGGCGATCTGGAAGCGCTGGCATCGCAATCGATCCGCGCGCTGCAACGCGAATTCGATTCTTCGGGAGCGACGATGCTGGTCATTGAGGACGACGTAATGATCATGGAACTCTACTACAATCCCTTCACCAAGAAAACGCGTGTGCAGGATTATCGGTAATTGGCGGGACCGATACGAATTTGTAATCTGGGATCGATTGGGCCACAATGGATTCCATGAACACGCTGGAACAATTCGATTTTTCAGGGCTTGAGCAATCGATTCGGCTGGATTTAGCGGAGTCGTTCCGGGCAGCATGGGCGCATATTGCCGCGCCTGGACCGGGCTGGTCGAGTGCAGAACGCGTTGCTATAGCTGACGAATCACGTTACGCGGAAACCTGCGCGTTGTGCAGGGAAAGCAAGGCCGCCCTCTCCCCCAATTCGGTAAAGGGCACCCATGATTGCAGCGGCGTACTTTCAGATTTGGCTACCAACACGGTGCATCGCATTTCTTCAGACGCCGAACGCCTCAGCAAAAGTTTTTACGAAAAGACGTTGCGCGCAGGTCTGTCAGATTCGCAGTGGGTGGAGATCGTAGGCATCGCTTCCATCTTGAAAAGTATCGACGCGTTTCATCGCGCGTTGGGATTGCCCGTGGAACCGTTGCCGGAGTCAACCTCGGATGTCGCGACGGGCTATCGACCCCAAGGCTTGTCCGACAGTGGCGGTTGGGTGCCGATGATCAAGGTGAGCGATCTCGCCGAGCCGGAAAAAATGTTGTACCACGGATACCCGCGCATGCCGAACGTGTTGCGTTCGATGAGTCTGGTGCCCGACGAAGTGCGCAACCTCGCGCGACTTTCGGACGCGATGTATCTCAGCGTGAAAGACATACCGGATTTTCGCGCACCGGGAAATCGCGTGATTGATCGCTTGCAGATTGAATTGATCGCGGCGCGCGTGTCCGCCATCAATGAATGTTTCTACTGAACGTCTTCGCACGCATTACTGCTCCGTGGGAGTGGTCAGATGCAGGGAGACGGAGTCGACATCAACGTGGTGAACGATAGTGCCGCGCCCGAAGACAGTGGTATCGCACATGCCGATCTGTTGTGCGCGATCGTCGATGCGGTCGTCAAGGGATCGGATGCACAAGTCATCAAAGCGCACGCAGCCATCATCGACACGCTGGGATTCGAAGCGCTGGTGGATTCCGCAGCGGTCATCGGAAACTTCGAGCGCATGAATCGTATCGCCGATGCCACGGGAATTGCGTTGGATTCCCCGACACGGGCCGCGTCCAGCGATATCCACGACCATTGGGCCTCGGCAAGTTCGCCAGCGCAGCCAATTCGAAGCCAACCGGTGGAATCATGAAAATGATAGGAAAAGTGCTTTTCCCGCTAGTAGTAAGGTTTATGCCCCCTCCTCCAGAGCCCAAATAACTCCTCCCCAATCAGTTCTACCTACCCACCAGAGGGTTGCGTAGCAGCAATCCGGTTTCTTTTTGCCTACTTTTTCTTTCCCCTCAAAGAAAGAGTAAGTTGATTCGGGTTTGGCTGGGGAATTACAATACGCGCTGAGAAGGAAGTTGTGTTGTGGGAGATACGGTTGTGTCCAAAGAAATCAACGATTCGAGTTACTGGCGGGAGTTCGAGAAGAACGAACTCACCCATTCCGCCGCCCATTATCTGATGGCGATAGACAGTCTTCGGGAGGAATTGGGCTATGCCCGGGTGACCGATGTGGCTGACAAGCTCGAAGTGTCCCGCGGTGCCGCCTCGATGTCCATCGCTCACCTGAAGAAACGGGGCTGGGTGAAAGAAGATCCCAACCGCATGTTGCTGCTGGCCGAAGATGGCGCGGCGATGGCGAACATTGTGGAACACAACTTTCGTATTCTGTCCAAGTTCTTCGGGGATATTCTTGCCATTCCCAAAGATATCGCCTTTAGCGACGCCTGTAAAATGGAGCATCTGATGAGCCAGGAGACGGGCCGTCAATTGATTGAGCTGATCCACTTTATCGAGCGCGATAAGGACCTGGCAAAGCGTTTTTCGGAGTATATCGCTGAGGGAGGGCATTCCTGCGATGGTAGTGCCGAATGCCCCATTTGTTCGGGGTCATTCCTCGAAAGCGGCAAAAAGACGTCGTAATCTACCACATTGTAATGACTTAGGACTAATTCGATAGTTTTATATGTTCAAACATATAAGTTCATTTCGAAAAAAGGTACTATCCCTACCACAAGTTTGCTCCAATCTACGATTGATTCACTCGAATAACATTTGTATACTATACTTAATTCGAGAGTAAACCATTGATATTCAGGAGCTTAGTCACCACCATGAATCGCGTAATCCTCATGCTCGCCATCGCTGTCAGCCTCCCTTTATTCGATAGCGGTCTCGCTTCCGCCGACGAGGTTATCCTCTATTCAGGCCGCAGTAAAAGTCTCGTCGCCCCGATTATCGACCAGTTTCAGCGTGAAACCGGAATCAAGGTCACGGTCAAGTATGGAAATACGGCACAGCTCGCCTTAACACTACAAGAGGAAGGTGACCGCTCTCCGGCAAATATTTTCTGGGCGCAGGATGCCGGCGCGCTTGGTGCGGTGAGCAAAATGGGTCTTTTCGCGAAGTTGCCCGCTTCGATTACCAATGAGATCCCCCTCCACTTCGTCAGTTCGGACAAGACATGGGTTGGCACGAGTGGTCGCGCGCGGGTGTTGGCGTATGCGCCAGATCGCGTGAAGGAAGCGGAGCTCCCGAAGAGTGTTTTTGAATTGACCGATTCGAAATGGAAAGGACGTGTTGGCTGGGCACCGACAAACGGTTCGTTTCAGGCATTTGTCACGGCCATGTACAGCGAGTATGGCAAGGATAAAACGAAGGCATGGCTCTTGGGCATGAAAAAGAACGGCGCGAAGGCCTACCCGAAGAACACGCCGATCATTCAGGCACTAGCGGCCGGCGAAATTGATCTGGGCCTTCCCAATCACTACTACCTGTTACGATTCAAAACGTCTGACTCAAATTATCCCGTCGCGCAGACGTTTTTCGAAGCAGGCGACATCGGCAATCTAGTATTCGTCTCCGGTGTCGGAGTGCTGAAGAACAGCGCGAGAAATGTTTCCGCGCTGGAGCTAATTCAGTATCTTCTTGGTCCGAAGGCGCAGCAGTATTTCACGAGTCAGATTTTCGAGTACCCGGTGATGGACAATGTAATCCCCAATGCACGACTCGTTCCTCGTAAAGAGTTGATCGCGTTGGTTCCAAAGACAAAGCTGGATGAGCTGGACGATTTGAAAGCCACACTCTCCCTGCTCACGGAAGTAGGATTAATCTAAAATCATGACACGTACGCCGCCGAAATTGGTCGTGCTGGGAATCGCCCTCCTTTTACTGGGAGGCTTTCTTCCCTTGCTGTATCTGGCGATGCGTGCGATGGAGGCGGGGCCTGAAGCGTTCATGGAACTCCTGTTGCGTCCGCGCAATTGGGAGCTGCTGAAAAACACGATGCTGCTGGTGCTGGGGGTACTTACGATGAGCACGCTCGTGGCTTATCCCCTGGCTTGGCTCACGACCCGTTCTGCGATGCGCGGAAAACGCTTTTGGGCGCTGGTGGGTGTTCTCCCATTGGCGATCCCATCTTATTTGATGGCCTATGCGCTACTTTCGATGGGCGGTAATATCGGTGCGGTGGCTCAACTGACCGATTGGGTCTTCCCGCGTTTTCACGGATACTGGGGCGCGGTGGTCATCCTCAGTCTTTGCAATTTCCCGTATATTTTTTTCAACCTGCGCGCGGCCATGCTCACGCTCGATCCCGCTCTTGAAGACGTCGCTCATTCGTTGGGCTATGGTGCGCGTGGTGTAACCTGGCGCGTGCTGCTCCCGCAACTCAAACCGGCATTGCTGTCCGGCTCGATGCTGATTTCGCTGCATGTGTTATCCGATTTCGCCACGGTGAGCCTGATGCGTTACGAGACCTTGAGTTATGCCTTGTACACACAATACAACTCGGCTTTTGATCGATCCTATGCGGCCTGCATCGCCATTATGCTCATTGCGATTACGGGACTCTTTTTGCTTATCGAAACCTGGTTTTTGCGACGGCTTCGCTTTGACAAAGCAGGTTCAACGGGCGTTCGTGCCATCAAACCGAGACCGCTCGGGAAGTGGGCACCCGTCGCGTATGGATTTACGATGTCGATTCTCTTCGTCAGTGTCGTCGCGCCGGTGAGCACGATTTTGTATTGGATGGGAAAAGCGGATTTGTCCAGATTGCGTCCTGATTTGATCGACGCGCTCAAGGGTTCCATTTTTGCGAGTCTACCCGCCGCGTTTTTCGCCACGCTACTGGTCATTCCCATCGCCTACCTCAGCATTCGCATGCCATCGCGTGTCACCCGTCTGCTGGAACGTTCCACCTATATCGGCTACTCCATTCCGGCACTGGCCTTCGCGCTGGGTCTCGTGTTTTTCTCACTGAAACTGGTCCCCAGCTTGTACCAGACCCTCTTCTTGCTCGTATACGCCTACACCTTCCACTATCTGGCAGAAGCGGTTGGCCCCATCCGCAGCGCGCTGTATCAGACAAGTCCCCGGATAGAAGAAGCGGCGCAATCGCTGGGTTACTCCCGATTCCGTACGATTTTTTCGGTGACCCTGCCGCTAATCAAAAACGGTATGTTGATCAGCGCGGCCTTTATTTTTCTGTCGTGCATGAAAGAACTGCACCTGACACTGATTCTCTCTCCGCTGGGCTACAACACACTCGCGGTGAACGTGTGGTCGTTCATCGAAGAGGCCTTTTTCGCTGAGGCGGCTCCCTTTGCCATGTTGATTCTGTTGTTCTCAGGCCTTTTTGTCGGAGTATTGCTGATGCAGGAAAAGAAATACACATGAAACCCATCTTGACTGTAGATAACGTGACCAAACGCTACGAGAAGAACGAAGAGCCCGTGATTCGTTCGATCGATCTCGATCTTAAGGAGGGTGAAATCCTGGCGTTGCTCGGACCCTCCGGTTGCGGAAAAACGACGACCTTGCGCGCGATTGCCGGCTTCGAAAAACCGGAGACGGGGACCATCACACTGGATGATCGGGTGTTGTCCGATGATACGCACTGGGTAAAACCTGAGAAGCGCGGTATCGGAATCGTGTTTCAGGATTACGCACTTTTTCCTCATCTCAACGTGGCACAAAACATCGCCTTTGGCCTCAAACATCTGCCCCGCGCCAAACGCAAAGCCCGGGTTGAATACGCGATCGAAATTTCTGGACTCGGTGGACTGGCGAAGCGCTCGCCACACGCGCTCTCGGGTGGACAACAACAGCGGGTCGCCTTGGCACGTTCAATGGCACCGGGCCCAAAGGTTATTCTGCTGGATGAACCGTTCAGCAATCTGGATGCCTCGTTGCGTTCCGATACGCGGCGTGAGGTGCGCGACATCCTGCTGCGCTCCGGCATGAGCGCCATTCTCGTAACGCACGATCAGGAAGAAGCATTGACCACAGCGGATCGCATCGCCGTGATGAACCACGGGCGCATTGAACAATGTGGTACGCCTATCGAAATCTACCGGAATCCGGCCACGGCCTTTGTGGCTCAATTTCTGGGCGAGACGAATCTTATCCACGGCAATGCGGTGGGGTGTTGCGTGGATTGCGCGTTGGGCCGCCTTGAATTACGCAGCGAATCCAAAGGCCCGGTGCTGGTGTCGGTACGACCCGAACAACTTACCATCGCACCTGCCAATGGGGCCTCGGGAATCGAAGGTACGGTGCTCACGCGTGACTTCAAGGGGCACGATCAGTACTACACCGTTGGCACCGACACGACAACTTTTGTGGTCATGACGGATCACCGCAGTGAATTTCGCGAGGGTGAAAAAGTGAAACTGAGTACAACGGAGCCGGTCGTGGTGGTAGACGCTAACCGCGTCTGATCACGAAAACCATGTACGCGAGGTAGCAGGCGAAGAAAAGAGCGCCTTCGCGCCGTTGAATCGTGCGTTTCGGATGTCCCACGTACATGAAAACCAATAGTGCCATCGTCGTGGCAACCATGATTCCAAGATCGATATTGAATTTCGTGTCGAATGCAATGGGACGTACTGCGCTGTTCACGCCCAACACAAACAAAATGTTGAAAATGTTTGACCCCACCACATTGCCCACTGCGATGTCGACATTTTTCTTGTAGGCAGCGACTGCAGAAGTAGCCAGCTCCGGCAACGAAGTTCCGATCGCGATGACGGTGAGACCGATGAAGGCCTCGCTCATGCCCCACGACTCGGCTATTGGAACGGCCCCCTTCATCACGGCCATGTCACCGCCGAAATACAACGCAAGCATTCCTGCAACAATCTCTACCCCTGAACGAAGCGGCGAGTGATGCGCCACTTCTCCGACCCACTCCTTTTCGTCGCTTTTCTGATTGCGTACGATCGCTGCGGTATATCCAATGAATACAACGAAGAAGACGAATAATATTCCGCTGTCCCAGCGACTCAGTGCGAGTGGTTGATCCGTATCCATGAATCCGTTGTTCAACAAGAATACGAGTACAATTGACGCGATCACCGTAAAGGGGATTTCCCTGGTCACCGTGCTGTTCGGCGTGGGCAATCGGCGAATCATCGCGGCGATGCCGAGCACGAGCAGGACGTTGGCGATGTTGCTACCCACAATGTTGCCGATGATGAGGTCAGTCTTGCCTTCGGAGCCGGAAATGAGCGTAATGATAAGCTCGGGCAGCGACGTGCCGAAGGAAACGACGGTCAGACCGATGACGAATTCGGATACGCTGAATCGTCGCGCAATGGTGGAGGCCCCGTTGACCAGAAAATCGGCTCCCTTGATGACGAGAACCAGCCCCACCACGAGATAAATGTACATCAGCAACACAGTTTCGCCCCTTTGGCCTGCATACGAACGTGACTACTTTAACACATCGCTTGGCAGTCGCGGTACTCACCAATGGGCAGATTGCACTGGACTCGAAAAAATCGTTATGCTACGGGCTGTACTGAAATCAGACCGATAAAGGAATTCGCCCCATGCCCAGCCCGCTTTCCCGAAGACATTTCATTAAATCGAGCGTAGCCGCTGCGGGAGCGGTCGCGCTTACGGCCAAACAATATGCAAACGCGCAAGGTGCCAATAGTCAACTTCAGGTGGGCATGATCGGTTGCGGCGGCATGGCGGGCAGTCATCTGCGAGCGCTACTCTCGATGTTGGAAGAGGAAAACATCGCGATTCGCTGGGTCTGCGACGTGTATCGCGAGCGTGCGGTGAATTTTCAGGAGCAAGTGGCGGGTGCCGGAGGAGAAGCCAAAGTCACGGGTAACTACCGCAAGGTCTTGGCCGACCCCGATATCGATTATGTGATGATAGCGACACCGGAGCATTCCCATTTTCATCTGGCGATGGCTGCGTTGGAAGCGGGCAAACATGTCTATTGTGAGAAACCAATGTGTTACGACATTCGCGAGGCGAAGACATTAAAAGATAAAGCCAACGAGACCGGCTTGAAACTCCAGGTCGGCGTGCAAGGTACGGCGGACGATAGTTACTCCAGTGCGCACGAAGCCATCAAAGCGGGCAAGATTGGGCTCGTCGTGGAGGCGCAAATTGATTACGTGCGCAATCACCCCAAGAAGCGAGGACCCTGGCGTAAGGCGGGCATCAAGGACGATACGCCGAAACCCAAGGATTTGAATTGGAAGGATTGGGTGAATCCGCGCGATAAACGCCCGTGGAATCCGCATCATTACTATGAGTGGCGTTGTTACAAGGATTATTCCGGCGGCATCTCGACCGATCTGTTCGTGCATCGCGTGACACGGCTTATCAAGTCATGCGGCCTGGAATTCCCGACGCGTGTGGCGAGCATGGGCGGCATTTATACCTGGGACGACGGTCGTGATCTTCCCGACAGCATGGAAGTGCTGCTGGAATACCCGGCTATCGACGGAATAACGAACGGCATGACGGTGCATCTCCTTGGCACGATGAACAACAAGCGGCAAAACGCGCACTGCATTCGTGGTCAGGAAGCGACGCTAGTATTTTCGGGTACCGGCTGGGACATTATTTCTGAAAAAGACGGTAAAACCATCGAATCCCACAAGAAAACCGGTGCCGAGGATTTGGTTCCGCATCACAAGAACCACCATGATGCGATTCGTAATGGCGCCGAGCTGAATTGCCCGCCGGAACTGGGCCTCTACGGCGTGGCCGCAGCGCGTATGGGCAATCTCTCCTGGTTCGAACGAAAAATGGTCGCTTGGGATACCGAAAAGGAAATTGTCACCTACTCCTAATCTGCCATCACCGAAGGGGGCTCATTCGATTGTTTCGGCGAGTGGTCTGCCAGCTATTTCGATTGTTTCTCACGCACGGCACGCTTGAGGACATCAAGCACACTGGGATTGCCCAGATCGCGCGCGCGTTGCATCGGCGTGAGCGCATCGCTATTCCAGATGAGCGGATCGGCATCATTTTCGACTAGCGTAAGGATCGCGAACGTGCTCTTTGTCGTCACGGCATCATGCAAGGGCGTATTCCCACGGGATCCCGGAACATTCACATCGTAGCCGAACTCCAGAAGCAGTTCGATCATCTGCGCCAGGTTAAGACGTGCTGCAAGATGCAATGGGCCATCTATTGGAATAGCGCTTTCTTTCGGCTTGGCATACCCTTGCTCCAATAAAATGCGCGCGGTGGCCAGATCGTTTTTCTCGATGAGATACTTGAGCGGATCGATAGACTTGGGGCTCCAGGGCTTCGTCTTCATCCCTTTATCGAACAGCATGGCAAGCGTTTTGGCGTCTCCGTATTCAACCGCATATTGAAAGAGGGTCGTTTTCTCGATTGTTATCGAGTTCAAACTCGCAAGGTTCGCGTCGATGACCTGTTCCAGCCACTGGTCGTATCCATGCCGGATAACGTGCGCCAACGGCAGCGCCTGAACATCATCGTCGTTTTCGGCAGAGGTAGGCGCGTCATATTCCACGAGTAGTGCGGTGAGTGCTGAGAGCAGTGAATCATTGTCGGTGCCATCATATACAGTATCGTGCGCATCGGTAACCCAATGCAACGGCCTCTCGCCTTCCGCGTTCCGACGTGTCAGATCGGCATCCATTTCCAGCATGCGTCGCGTCAAATCAATCACGCGCGTCTCGTCTTCAGCGGTGAACGCTTCTTTCGATTGTGCCGTGTTCAATATCCCCACTAAGGCGGCCTCAAAAAATGTCGACGCATCGTCCACCAGGGAATTTACATCGGCATCACTATCGAGCAGCATGGTGATGGTGTCCAAATTCAAACGATCGGCCGCCAATGACAAGGGCGAAATACCATTGTCATCAAGTTCATTGAGTCCCTGCGTATACTTCAGCAGAAGTTCAAGCATCGGCGCGTCTTCATTTGCGGCGGCCCTGTGCAGTAGCGTTCGCCCTTCGGCATCTTCATTGGACGCGTCAATTCCGCGTTTCAGAAAAAATTCTACGGATTCCACGTAACCCTTTTCAGTTGCAATCTGGACGGGGGTCTGCCCAAGTTCGTTTTGCGAATTCAATTCCACATCGGGGTAGGAAGCCAAAATGACGAGCATCTTGGTGCGACCGAATTCGGCCGCATGGTGAAAATAGCTGTTGCGTTCGAGATCAAGCGCGTCGTGCGGTGCTCCCCGATTCATCAAAGAGGACAGCAACTCAGACGCATTTTGGTGAATGGATGAAAAACTCAGTATCGCCATGTCACCCTGGACAAAGGGTTGGGCGATTTCATGAGCCTTGATATCTTTGGCACTGCGAAGCGAGACATTTGTCCAATTCAAAAATACAGCGGCCCCACCAGTAAAATGGCGATGATTCCTGTCGAGCGTCCCTTCTTCTCCCGAGGGTAGGCCTGGATCCAGATGATGACGAGACCCATTCCACCCAGAATGCCGCTTAACAATGTGACCATCAAGGTCTGGTCCTCGCCGGCGTTGTAAATCGCGATGATTTCGTCCAGCCGTCTACCGGCTTTTGAGGTGATCACATTGTAGGCATCGCCTTCGAAACTGATCGACTTCAAGGTCTCATGCGTCGCGTAATTGAACAGACGATCCTTGTATCCGAACACGAATAGCGCGTTGTCGTAGGTTGGGGTCGTCAGATAGCGATAGAAGAAGGGAGCCTAATAGGACAGGGCAACCGTGAGCGCGACGGCACTCAAAAACATGGAAAGCAATGCACGAGGCGGAATGGTAACGCGCTTCCCCGAGCGCTCTCTTCGTTTCACTAAGGTACCAAGTTTCATGCGTTGAGGCCTGCCTGCGAACAGCTATCCTAGTGACATACCCCCTGCACGCCACGTGACGGATATCAAGGATAACGTGAATACTATAGCGACTTTGTCCGGTATTTACAACGAAATGCCAACAAAAATTTCCAAAAATTTCGTAATTATGAATGCGCAACGGATATACTGTGGCCCTCACACATGGAACTCGCGAACCAGATTCCCGGAAAGGGCTTTTCGCAATGAACGAATCGATTCAACCCACCGAAACAAGCGTTCGATCTGCTGTCATCACAATTCTGGCTGTATCCGCCGCAGTATTCGGTTTCCTGTCGTGGCTTCTTTTCTTTCGTTCGTCTTCTGAATCGGTCAACCCCGACGCGTTGAACTTTCTCCCGGCGACCAATGCGGCTCTGAATGCTCTGTGCGCGACGTGTATTCTGCTGGGAGTGGTCGCCATCAAAACCGGACGACGCACGGTGCACATGGCATTGATGATCACCGCGATTCTGTTCTCAGTCGTATTTCTAATCAGTTATATCACCTACCACGCCGTACACGGAAACACCACCTTCGTAACAGAAGGTGCCATTCGCTCGGTGTATTTCGGAATTCTGATATCCCACGTGGCGTGCACCGTGTTTACCCTACCCCTCATCTTCTCAGCAGTCTATTTCGCGGCGACCAAACGTTTCGACTTGCACAAGAAAATCGTGAAATTCACCGTGCCGCTCTGGCTGTATGTGTCCCTAACGGGTGTCGCCATATACTTCCTGCTGAAAGCGAACTCTTAGAATAGCTGCTCGATAGTCTCCGGCGGACGTCCAATCACCGCTTGCCCACCTCGAACAACGATGGGGCGCTCGAGCAACTTCGGATAACAGGTGATCGCTTCGTAGATCGCTTCGGGTGCTGAATTGGAAGACAAACCTGATTCAGCATATTCAGCTTCTTTGCGTCGAAGCAGCGCACTCGCCTCTCCCCCGAGTTTCTCGTGAATCGCGCGGAGGTCTTCTACCGATGGCGGATCATTCAGGTAATCGATGATGACGGGGTCAGCACCTTTCTCCTTCAACAGTGCCAAGGTCTGGCGACTCTTGCTGCATCGCGGATTGTGATAGATGGTGATGTCGCTCATGAATCATAACTCCCGGGTCAGGCGTGCGGATGGGTCTCGTGGTAAACCTGCTTCAGCCTGTCAATACTCACGTGGGTATAGATTTGCGTGGTCGAAAGACTCTCATGGCCCAGCAACTCCTGAATCACGCGTAAATCGGCCCCGGCATCGAGCATGTGCGTCGCAAAACTGTGCCGAAAAGTATGAGGCGATATCTCCCGACGACCGGGCAATTCCTGTTTGACGTATTTCTCAACCACGCGCTGAACGCTACGAGTGGTTAAGGGACCACCACGAAAATTGACGAAGGCGAAGGTGTGATTGGGTTTGCCCAGCTGACCGCGAATCTTGAGGTAGGCGTCTAACGCGTCCAGGGCGTAACTGCCAAGTTGGGCAATGCGTTCCTTGTTGCGTTTGCCCAGCACAAGCACCGTACGACCGACAAGATCTACGTCTTTCATGCTCAGCGCGGCCAACTCGGATGCGCGAATGCCACTGGAATACAACGTCTCCATTATAGCTTTGTCGCGCAACCCCAATGGCTCGGAAAGGTCTGGCGCTTCCAACACCGCGGTGATTTCCGGGATGGTCAAGACATCCGGCAGGTCGCGCGGCAACTTGGGTGATTTCACCGAGATGGCGGGGTTATCTTTGAGCGTATCAACCCGCACATAAAACTTGTAGGCGGCGCGAATGGATGCCAATTTGCGTGCGGACGTTCGGGATGTGCCGCCAGTGGTCTGCACGTGCCCCAGAAATGCGCGAACATCGTTGCGCGTGGCCTTGGAAAGGACTTTGGGGGTGACACATAGCGATTTTGTATCGACAGATTCTGAAAACGCCGCCGGACCGTGTACAAGATAACGTCCATAGTGATCGAGATCCTGCACGTACGCCTTCACCGTATGCGCGGAGAATCCCCGCTCGGTCTCCAGGTAGTTCACGAACTCTTGCAATCCGTCGTGCTCCATCGTGCCCCCTGCACTCTTCGGATTCAGCTACGCACTATTTCGTTTCGGCTTCGGCTGTGGCAGCTTCTTCCGCTTCAATCTCATCCGGCTCGAGTTCTTCGACCTCGTGTCCACAGCTACTTTTTGGACACACACGTTTGCGCGGGCGTTTCTTGGTGCGGTTGAGTACCAGTGACCAGTCCAACCCGCACTCGCTACATCCTGTTTCTTTATCCACGTTACCAAATGCCTGCAGGTCGCACTTCGAACAGACGACAGCGCGACGCCTTCCCACGCGGCCGTGTTCCATCTCACCGTCGCATCCCTCTTCGGGACATGGCAGGTTCAACTCCATCGGGCGTGTGTGTTTGCATTTTGGGTAGCGCTCGCAGCCGTAGAATTCTTCGCCACGCCGACTCTTCCGAATCAGCAAATTACCCTTCTTGCACTTCGGGCATTCTTCGTCGGTGCGTACGGACGGCTCTTTGGGTGGTAACTTGTTTCCGTCTTTATCGAAATTGATAACGAAGTCGCATTTTGGGTACGTGGAACAGGCCATGAATCGACCATAGCGTCCAGTGCGAATCACCATCGGCGCCTCGCAACGATCGCACTTATCATCCGTCGGTTCCGGAGGTGTCCGGTTGATGCGAATGACACCCTTGCAATCCTCTTTGGTGCACCCCATATACATACCGAACCAGCTCTGCTTTAATACACACGGCGAGTCACACTCGGGACAGCGTGGATCGTCACCCACCAATTCCGCGACCATGCGTGTCTCGGTCTCCGAGAGATCTTTCGAAAATGGACTGAAAAATTGGCCTGTGATTTCCCGCCAATTTTTGTGTCCTTCTTCAACCTCATCGAGACTGTCTTCAAGTCTCGCCGTGAAATCGATGGAAAGAATATCGGGGAAATTTTTGACGAGCCACGTGTTCACTTCCTCACCCAGTTCGGTCGGCACGAGGCGACCGTTCTGTTTCTCGACATACATGCGGTCCAGGATAACCTTGATCGTCGCCGCATAGGTACTGGGTCTGCCGATGCCGTTTTCTTCCATGGCACGCACCAGCGAGGCTTCTGAATAACGCGGTGGCGGCTTCGTGAAATGCTGTTCGGGCAGGAATTCTTCCGAGTTGAGATTCTCTCCCTCGTTGATTTCCGGCAGAAGACGATTCTGATCGTCCGCTTCCTTATCTTCGTCTTCGGCGACCTTGTAGAGAGCGGTAAACCCGGCGAACTTCATGATCGAACCGGACGCACGGAATACATAATCATTTACAGGGATATCGACGATGGTTTGATCCAAAATAGCAGGCATCATCTGACTCGCCACATAGCGTTTCCAGATAAGTGTATAGAGTTTCAGCTGTTCGGCGCTCAGATACTTCTCGATACTCTCCGGCGTGTGGTGCGCCGATGTCGCGCGTATGGCCTCATGCGCATCCTGGGCATCCTTTTTGTTTTTATAGAAATTCGGCTTCTCGGGAAGACTCGCACTGCCGAATGTCTTGGAAATGTAGCTGCGCGCAGAGTCGAGTGCTTCATTGGACAGACGTAACGAATCTGTACGCATGTAGGTAATTAGCCCTTCTTGCCCCTGTCCCACATCGATGCCTTGATACAACTGCTGCGCAATGGCCATGGTCTTTGCCGGGCTCATGCCCAGTTTACGGGAGGCATCCTGCTGCAACGAACTCGTAATAAACGGAGGAGACGGGCGACGTTTCACTTCTTTGCGCGTCACTGTTCCTACATTGAAGTCTGCATCGACAACCGCCGCTTGTATCGTTTCCATTGCGGCCTGAGATCGTATCTGTCCCGGTTTGCCGACAGCAATTGAATCGCCTTTTTGCGAGAAGAGTCGCGCGGTAAACGTATCGTCCCGCGGCGTCGTGAGCTTGGCATCCATGGACCAGTACTCTACCGGCACGAAGGCGCGAATCTCTTCTTCACGCTCGACCACCATGCGCACCGTGACCGACTGCACACGCCCGGCACTCAAGCCTTTGCGCACGACCCAACCCAGCAGGGGACTAATCTTGTATCCTACGAGGCGATCAATGACACGGCGTGCCTGTTGGGCATCGACCAGGTTGTAGTCAATCTCGCGCGGAGATTTGACCGCCTTCTTAACGTTCTCTTTGGTAATTTCGTTAAACACGATCCGGTGGGAAGGCTTGTCCGCCGTCTTTTTGTTGTTTTTCAGAATTTCAGCGACATGCCAGGCAATCGCTTCCCCTTCACGGTCAGGGTCAGAAGCCAGAAAAATCTCATCCACTTTTGCGGCGCGATCTTTGATCTCCTTGAGCGCCTTACGGTTATTTTCATCACGAATGGTGACGTACTTGGGCTCGAAATTATTGTCCACATCCACGCCCAAGCTACTGCGCGGCAAATCACGCACCGCGCCAAAACAAGCCTTCACCGAATAGTTCGACCCGAGAAATTTATTAATGGTCTTCGCCTTTGCCGGCGACTCGACTACGACCAGGTATTTCGCCATTTCGTATTACTCCCTTACGGACAACGACACCAATTCCAAGCGTCATGGAACGGTGTCCGAACAAATCGTTGAGTATTAATTAGTGAAATATATCGGTTCTACCATCGAGAACCTGGTAAATCATTTGTTGATGGGCAGTATCATACCCGGCACAAATCTGCGTCGAGATAAGATACTCCAGCGCGCTCAGATCCATCTCTCCGTCAAACTGATCCAGTTTGTCCAAAATCAATTCGCGTTCAGTAGGACTAATCATCCCGTACAATTCCAATCGTGCCAAGGCCGCGAGTGCTTCGGCAGACAGAAAATAAGATTCATAGGCGGACAACACACGTGTCTGCAACGGCGCATCCGCGCTGTTCGTGTCGCCCCAGTCAGTGCCGACGACCTCTATGGCGGCATCCACATCCTTGGACGCATAGCCCTGCCGTGTGAGCCAGGTACGAATACCTGCTTTTGACGGCAGGTCACCGCCGCTCTCCTGCAGTTTTCGAATAATTTTGTCAACCAACTTTGTTATGGGTGGTTTCATTGTTGTGAAAACCCCTGATTGTACTCGGTTACAGCCCCCGTATTGCCCATATTGTATGCGTATTGAAAATCAACTGTCAAATAGGGCCGAAAATTTGCCTTTTTTATTGGAGATAATGGGTGTTTTTGCAAATAATTGACGATGATCACTCAGAATAGTGACGGCTTTCACTTATTTGTTGAATTGTTAGCCTTATTACAATATACTTTTGAAGTATTAGTTGAGCGGACTGATCTTGGGGGGGATTTACCATGAAAGCGCGCGTGATCGGCACCGGTAGTTATTTGCCCGAATCGATTCTGACCAACAAAGATCTCGAAGAAATTTGCGACACCAACGATGAATGGATCCGTCAACGAACCGGTATCGAACAGCGCCATCAGGCGGCTCCGGGTGAAGGCACGTCCGACCTCGCAGTGCCCGCAGCCAAGGAAGCACTCGCCAACGCGGGACTCACCGCGAAAGACGTAGAACTCATCATATTTTGTACCCTTTCGCCCGATCAATTGCTACCGGGAAGCAGTACTATTTTCCAGGGAAAGATAGGCGCGACGAATGCCACGGCCTTTGATTTGAACGCTGCGTGCTCAGGCTTTCTCAATGGTCTGGCTACAGCGGATGCCTTTATTCAATCCGGAAAATACAAAAACGTGTTGTTGATCGGCTCTGAGATTCAGACGAATCGCATGACCTGGAAGAACAGGGATACGGCGGTATTATTTGCAGACGGTGCCGGGGCGATGGTGTTGCAGGCCGACAACGGGGACAGAGGCGTGATGACGACGCACCTGGGCTCCGATGGTGAGAACTATAAAGTCCTGCATCTTCCGCGAGGCGGCTCGGCGAATCATTATACGAAGGACAATTTCGACGAGGAAGCCTACACGATTTACATGAAGGGACCCGAGCTGTTCAAACGCGCCGTCGTGAAATTCGTGGAAACGGTCAACGATGCACTCGAGGCGACAGGCCTGACCATTGACGATATCAGCCTGTTCGTGCCGCATCAAGCGAACAAGCGCATCATTGAGGCCGCCGGAGAGCGCTTGGGCATCGATCCGGAAAAAGTCGTTATCACTATCGACAAAACAGGAAATACGACTGCGGCGAGCATACCCATCGCGCTACACCAGGCCAATGAAGAAGGGCGTATCAAAACGGGCGATTACGTTTTGTTCGCGGCCTTTGGGGCAGGGCTCACCTGGGGATCGGCGATTATTCGCTGGTAGCTTTTACGATTGAAACATAGCTTATAAGAGAAGGATAGATTTGAATTGTGCCCAAGATGCGCATCGCCGGTACGGGAATGTTTCTCCCGGAAAAAATACGAACCAATACTGACCTCGAAAAGTTGTGCGATACCAATGACGAGTGGATTCGCAAACGCTCAGGCATCGAACGTCGTCACGTCGCGAACGACGAACACGGCTCGTCCCACCTGGCGCTTGAAGCCGCGAATATGGCATTGAAGAACGCCGGAATTACCGCGCAGGACATCGATGCGCTTATCTTTTGCACGGTTACCCGCGACCAGTTGTTTCCGGCATCGGCAAATCTGTTGCAAGGCATGCTCAAGGCAAATCACATCCCGTCTTTCGACATTAACGCGGCATGCTCGGGCTATATGTGTGGACTGGCGACCGCGAACGCGTTTATCGAGACTGGTTTATACAAGAATATCCTCCTGGTGGGTGCTGAGGTTGCCAGCAAATTCATGGACTGGGACTATCGGAATACCTCCGTGCTTTTCGGGGATGGTGCGGGTGCGGCCATCTTGCAGGCAGAAGAAGGCGACCACGGCGTGAAATATATCGAACTCGGCACAGACGGCGAGAGCCATCACGTCCTGGAAGCACCGGGCGACGGGTCGCGCGTCCCGATTACTTCCGAAAATGTCAATGACCACCCCTATCGTATCTTGATGGATGGTCAGGAACTATTCAAACGTGCGGTGCGCAAACTCGCAGAGCTGGGCGAAAGAGCATTAGAAGAAACGGGACTGACTATCGACGATATCAAAGTCTACGTGCCACATCAGGCCAACGCGCGCATCATCGAAGCCGCGTGCTCCCGACTGAACATGCCCTTGGAACGTACCATCATCAACATCAACGAGACGGGCAACACCATCGCGGCGACGATCCCGATGGCACTGCATGAAGCGGTGGAGCAGGGCCGGCTGGAGCGCGGCGATTATGTGATGTTCGCATCCTATGGCGCAGGACTCACCTGGGGCGTCGCAATCGTTCAGTGGTAGTCTCTTCTAGGTAAAGAGATTTTTCAACCAGATGCTCAGCAATTTACGGTAGATGAGAATTGAATCCCGGACGACCTTAAAGTGCGAAGATTTATTCCCCTCTTCGTAGATCGTCCGGATAGGCTCGGAGACCAGAGTAAAGTCACCGCGCACCGCCATGGCCAGCATTTCCATTTCGGTCTCGTAGCGTCCACCCGGGATTGTTGGCAACACGGACTCGAGATAGTTGCGGGATACGAGACGGTAGCCGGATTGCGTATCTTTTAGCCACGCGCCCAGCATGAAACCGGAGACGACCAGCGTCACCTGATTGCCGATACGACTACGAAGCGGCACGTATCCGGTGGTAAAATCGCGCGAGCCGATCAGAAAATCCGCGCTGGCTTCCACGAAAGTATTATAGAGTCGTGGTAAATCCGCTACGTCGTGTTGTCCATCCGCATCCAGCACGGCAACGCACTGAATCGCCTCATCCTCCAGCGCCTTGGCATAACCCTGTATAAGTGCATAGCCCTTGCCGTGGTTCTCGGGAAGCGTCAGAATCCGGGTCACGTCGGACTCCAGCCCCTCTGCGCAACCGTCCGTGCTACCGTCATCCACCAGCCAAATCGCGTGTACATAGGGTTCGATGCCCTTGATCACGCCGGAGACGAGATCGCCCGCGTTATAGGCTGGAACCAGTACGGCAAGCGTCGAGGGCAGCTTTTCGATAGGGGGACTCAATTGACCTGAAGGTCTCCGAACGGTAAGGAAGCTAGAATTTCACACAAACTTCCGGTATTCTACTCTTTTAATTTTCCAAAGGAAAGGGTATTCACCATGAAGAAATTTTTATTGAGTGCACTGATTGCGCTCGTTTGTCTGCCAACCGTTCACGCGCATTCCTGGATGGACCACGTGGAGCACCGATTTGCCGACAGCGACGGTGTCAACATTCACTACGCCGTGGCCGGATCTGGACCGCTTATCGTATTTGTCCACGGCTTCCCGGATTTCTGGTACTCTTGGAAAGACCAGATGGAAGGCTTGTCCGACCAGTATACCGTTGCCGCAATGGATACACGCGGTTACAACAAAAGTGACAAACCCGAAGGCGGCGAGAATTATGACATGCCGTTCCTGGTGGGTGACGTGAAAGCGGTCATCGAAAAAGAAGGAAAGGAAAGTGCCATCGTCGTCGGACACGATTGGGGCGGCATGATCGCATGGAGTTTTGCGATGGCCCACCCGGAAATGACCGAGAAATTGATCATTGTAAACCTACCCCACCCCGTAGGCATGTTCCGCGAACTGGCGGAAAATCCGCAGCAGCAAAAAAATGCCGCCTATGCGCGTCGCTTCCAGCAACCCGGCTCTGAAAAAATGCTGAGCGCCGAAATGCTGTCTTCCATGGTGTCCCGCGGCGATGAGGAGCTGAAGGCCTACTACAAAACCGCCTTCGAAAATTCGAGCTTCGATGCCATGATGAATTATTACCGTCGCAACTACCCCACGGAGCCCTACGATGAGGCCCGGTCCGAATTTCCCAAAGTAACGATGCCGGTACTGCAGTTTCACGGTCTCGCCGACACAGCCTTGCTGGCAGGCGGACTCAACGATACTTGGGAACATCTGACCAAGGATTATACGCTGGTCACGATTCCCGGAGTCGGCCATTGGGCGCATCACGAAGCCCCTGACATGGTCACCGACACCATGAAATGGTGGCTGGAGATGCGCAAGTAATCGACGACACAAATTGCAAAGTGTAAAAGGCCCGGCCAATACGCGCAGGGCCTTTTTACGCCTAATTGTCCTCGAATCCCGAACAGATCTGCACGGGTAACGGCGGAAATTTATTGAAATTGGAATCGGACTCTGAGAGCTGACACATGCGATAATCGAACCCACCTCTTGGATGACGGACAATTCGTGCGTAACGACAAACCGAGCACAGTCCCACAGACGATTCAAAGTCCGGGTGCGAAGGCGTGGCATCCATTGGATTTATCCTGCCGCATCTTGCAAAATCGAGACGTAATTTCGAATGGTCGTCTCCCAACCATCCACCAACGCCTCGGATATTAGTGCGTGTCCGATGGAGACCTCCAACACCTCAGGCACCTCGCGGCAAAATAGGCCTAGGTTCGCCTGATTCAAATCGTGGCCCGCATTGACACCGAGCCCGGCATCCAACGCCGCCTGTGCCGATTCCACGTAGGTTTTCAATATAGCGGCTTCATCGTCGCTGCCATATGCGGCGGCGTAGGCTTCTGTATACAACTCAACACGATCCGCGCCACATTCTCTAGCCCTGGCAATTTCTTCCGCAACCGGATCCATAAACAAACTTACGCGGATGCCCGCATCGCGATACGCCTGGATGATCGGCTTGAGTGCTTCCCCTTCTTTTTTCAGATCCCATCCATGGTCCGACGTGAGTTGCGCTGGATCATCCGGAACCAGGGTCACCTGAGCCGGCTTGACCTCATGCACCAAGGCGTTGAACTCGGGCATCGGATTGCCTTCAATGTTGAACTCGACATTGATAGCCTTCCCCAACGTAAACACATCATCACGCCGAATATGGCGAGCGTCGGGCCGCGGATGCACCGTAATACCCTGCGCTCCAAAAGCGATAGCGGAGAGCGCGAAATCGACGACATTCGGCGCATGCCCCTCCCGACTGTTGCGAATGAGGGCAATTTTATTTAGATTTACGCTAAGTTGAGCCATGGATTTATCCCGAAGAAATCAGGGTGCAAGGATACCAAAATTGTTACACGGGTGTCAGGGTCTAATCGAGTCGAGGTATCCGATTAAAAATGTACGCACGGATTCGAACTCAGGCGTAATTTCGTTCATCATCGCCGGACCCTTCGACAGATCCCCCGATCGAGCCATCAACTCCAGCTCGCCTGCGAGCGTGGCCAGTGTGTCCGCACCGATATTGACACTCGCCCCCTTGAGCGCATGGGCCGAATGACCGCAGGCGTCGACCTGTTCGGCCGCGACATGACCTTTCAATAACTTGATGCGCTCACCGGAATCGACGAGATAGGCCGTATAGATATCGTTCAAGAACTTAAAGTCCGCTCCAAACGATTCGATTAGTCGATCGGTATTTACCGGGGGGGTGGACATGTTTCTACTGGATCCCCTTTCTATTCTTACCCACTCCCGGATACAACTCCTCCCTACAATCGGGACAAATCGAATGGCTGAATTCCGTGTCCGAGTTGCTCGTAAAATAGTGTTCGACCGAATGCCAAAATCCTTCGTCGTCACGCACATTTTTACACTGCGCGCAAATCGGAACTAGCCCACGCAGCTGATTGATTTCTTCAATGTACGTTTCCAACTCGCGGTTCTTTTCAATGATCTCCGCTCGTTGCGCATGAAGCTGACAAAAGACACCTACCTTGCTGCACAAGGGCTTCACGTCTACGGATTTCAGCAAATAATCCACCGCGCCGGATTCGTAGCCCCTGAACACGTTCTCGGAGTCGGTCAGTGATGCTGTGAGGAAAATAATGGGCACGCTGTTGTTGGGATGATCCAAATCACGAATGCGCCGGGCAGTTTCGAAACCATCGATGCCTCCCATGACTACATCCATCAATATAATCGCGAGATCCCGGCCCCTGAAGACCTCAACCGCCTCCTCGCCACTGGTCGCCGTCAACACCTCCACATCCAACGAATCCAGCTGTTTTTCCGTTATCTGCCGGGCGAGTGATGAATCATCCACGATCAAAACTTGTGGCCTCTGGACTTCAGACATGACGGAAATACTCCCTAAATACAGCTCGCGATCGTTAGTCAGTATATCAGCAGTAAGCGAAAATTGCCATTAACCCGTAATTCAATAATCCCCGTTGAGCCGAAAGCAGGAATGTGAAATAATACTATCTGGATACGTTTCCGCGGAGGGACATTGTGATACCCTCAGCATCCGGAAAATACACAGGAGTACAACCATGACTGCCTTCCACTTCCCACCAAGCTGGAAACTGCCCGAGCACGAAGTCACGCCCGAGAGTATGCTCGTCAATCGACGGTCTTTTTTGAAGACCATGGGCATCGGCGGATTGATGATCGGTACCTTGCCCAATTGCCGCGCTGAAGTCATCAACGAAAACATGCCACCATTACCCGCGTTCACCAAGAATGCCGATTTTACCGATGCGGGACGTGAAATCACCAAACAAAATCTGGTGCAGGGCTACAACAACTTCTACGAATTCGGATTCAGCAAGACCGATCCGATCAAGAATGCACAAAATTTCAAGCTTGACCCCTACGCATTGAAAATCGACGGCTTATGCGAAAATCCCGGCGACGTTGATCTCGATCAGATTGAAAAACTCGGCCTCGAAGAACGTGTCTACCGGTTCCGATGTGTGGAAGCCTGGTCGATGACCGTTCCGTGGGTCGGTGTTCCGCTTCGTAAACTTATCGAACAAGCCAAACCGACCAATGACGCGAAGTACGTGGCCTTCAAATGTTTCTACGCCCCCGATATCGCGATCGGTCAAAGGGACACGCGCTACCGCTGGCCGTATTTTGAGGGATTGCGCCTTGACGAGGCAATGAACGACCTCACACTCATCAGCACCGGCTACTACGGCAAACGACTCCTGCCTCAGTCCGGCACGCCACTTCGCATCATCACACCGTGGAAATATGGCTACAAGGGGCCAAAGTCCATCGTGCAAATGACCTTCACCGACAAGCAACCGCCGACGTATTGGAACACGGCGATTCGCGACGAGTACAAATTCTACTCGAACGTTGACCCCGAAGTACCGCATCCGCGCTGGTCGCAGGCCAAAGAGCAATATCTGGGTACCTCGATGAAAGACAAACCCACCGAATTCTACAACGGATACGGCGAACAGGTCGCCGATATGTACAAAGACAAAAAGCGCAATCTTTACTAGGAAAAAATATACCGATGAATAACGAAGTGCAGACTCCCTGGGTCGACGGCCTTACCTTTCACGAAGTGGTATCAAAAACGGTAGCGGATCATCCGGATAACGACGCGGTGGTATTTCCCCAGCTCGATCTTCGCTGGTCCTATGCCGAGTTTCAGACAAAATGTTATGAGATGGCTCGCGCGTTGCAAGCCCTGGGTGTGAAGAAGGGCCACCACATCGGCATCTGGAGCACGAACTGGCCGGAGTGGATTCTCGCGCAGTTCAGCACAGCCTACATCGGCGCGGTGCTGGTCAACGTCAACCCCGCCTACCGCCAACACGAATTGGCCTACATCCTGAAACAGGCCGACCTTTCAATGCTGCTTATTACGGATACCTATAAAACTTCAGACTATCTGGAGATCGTGAGCAATTCCATCCCGGAAGTAAACGATGCTCCATGGGATACGCCACTCCAGAGCGCCGAGTACCCGAAACTGCGCCATGTCGTCTGTCTCAAAAACGTCTCACTACCGCAAGGTATTGGCTCGTGGGACGCGTTCATCGCGAAGGCCGAAGGGGCTACCGATCAGTCCGTGATAGAAGCGGCGCAGTCCGTCACATTCAGCGACCCGGTCAACATGCAATACACCTCCGGCACCACCGGCGCTCCGAAAGGGGCTATGCTGTCCCACCGCAACTTGTTAATGAACGCCTTCTACTGTGGCGAAGGTCAAAAATTCACCGACCACGAGCGCGTCTGCATCCCTGTTCCGTTTTATCACTGTTTCGGCTGCGTCATCGGGACCTTGACCTGTGCGTTGTACGGCTCCGCGATGGTTATTCCTGCTGATTCCTTTGAACCAGAAGCAACGCTCGACGCGATCACCAAAGAAAAATGCACGGTGCTCTACGGCGTGCCGACCATGTTCAGCGCGCAGGTGAATCATCCAAATTTCAGCCAGTACAACACCTCCACTCTTCGTACCGGCATGATGGCGGGAAGTCCATGCCCCATCGAACTGATGAAGCAAGTCGGCACGGACATGCACATGGACGAAGTGACAATCGGATTCGGCCAGACGGAAACCTCTCCCATCATCACGCAAGCCAAATCAAGCGACTCCCTGGAACAACGCGTGACGACCGTCGGCTCAGCCATACCCGGTGTCGAATGCCGCATCGTCGATCCCGATACGCTGGAAGATGTTCCCTTGGGCGAACAGGGCGAATTCTGGGCACGCGGTCACAACATTATGCTCGGCTACTACAACAATCCTGAAGCGACGGCGAATACGATCACGCCGGACGGCTGGTTGCGCACGGGTGACCTCGCGACGGAAACACCGGATCACTTCTACAAGATCACCGGTCGCATCAAGGACATGATCATCCGTGGCGGCGAAAACGTCTACCCCGCCGAAATCGAAAACTTTCTGTTGAGTCATCCGGACATTCTCGAGGTGCAGGTTGCTGGCCTGCCCGACATGAAATTCGGCGAGCAAGTCTGCGCGTGGATCATCCCAACGCCCGGCTCGACCCTAACCTCCGACGACATCAAGGCCTTCTGTAAAGAAAAAATCGCCCATTACAAAATTCCGCACTACGTCACGCTACTCCAGGAATTCCCCCTGACCGTCACCGGAAAAATCCAGAAATTCAAGCTGCGCGACATGGGTATCGAAGAATACGGGCTCCAGGAAGCCGCCGCCGCTAAAATGGCCTGATCGTAAGGTCGAAATCACCGGATTCGTTCTGTATCATAACTCTTTTCGCCCACAATAAAATTATCGGGATTGCCTCATGATTCGCACGCGTATCTGCTCCATTGTAGCCCTGTTTCTAACCATTGCCACGCCATTTGCGCATGCCCAGGATGAGCCCACCTACCTCTCCGACACCCGGCAACTCACCTTCGAAGGCCTACGCGCGGGCGAGGGGTACTTTAACGCCGACGGAACGAAACTCCTCTTCCAGAGCGAGCGCATGGACGATAATCCCTGGTACCAAATCTATCTGCTCGACCTGGAGATGGGCGACATCAATCGCGTCTCCCCCGGTCACGGCAAGACCTCCTGCGCATGGATTCACCCCGACAACAAACGTGTGCTCTTCGCGTCAACCCACGGCGACCCGCAATCTAGAAAACTTCAACAAGACGAGCTGGATTTTCGCGCGTCGGGCCAGGAACGTCGCTACTCCTGGGACTACGACGAGCACTACGAGATCTACGAGTCCGATATCAAGGGTAGCTACTTCAAAAATCTCACTAACGCGCGCGGTTACAATGCGGAGGGTTCCTACTCTCCAGACGGAAAACTCATCGCCTTCGCGTCCAACCGTCCCGCATACGAAGAACCCATGTCCGAAGAAGATTCAGATGCCTTCGACCTCGACCCCGCCTACATGACGGAAATTTACGTCATGAACGCGGACGGCTCCAACGTCAAACGACTCACCCACTCTCCCGGTTACGACGGCGGCCCCTTCTTCAGTCCCGACGGCACGCGCATCACCTGGCGACGTTTCGCACCCAATGGCGCGACAGCAGAAATCTACACCATGAACATCGACGGCAGCGATCAGAAACGACTCACCCACGTCAAAGCGATGTCGTGGGCACCGTACTACCACCCTTCCGGCGACTACCTCATCTTCACCAACAACAGCCTCGGATTCGCTAACTTCGAGCTCTTCATCGTCGATGCCCAAGGCAAAAAAGACCCCGTCCGCGTCACCTTCACCGACGGATTCGACGGCCTGCCGGTGTTCACGCCGGACGGCACGAAACTGGCCTGGACCACGAATCGCACCACAGCCAAGCAATCCCAACTGTTCATGGCCTCCTGGAATGACAAGGCCGCGCGCGAAGCCCTCGGACTCAACAACGCCGACGACGCCAAATACACCGACGCGCCTGATCCGAATTTATCCACGGCAGCCATCTCCGTTGACGACATTCGAGGACACATCGAATTCCTTGCCTCCGATCAGCTTGAGGGCCGCGGTACCGGGACGCCGGGTGAGCTCAAAGCGACGGCCTACGTCGCGGACACCTTCAAGGCGCTCGGCCTCGAACCCGCCGGCGACAACGGGACCTATTTCCAGGAATTCGAATTCACGGCTGGACTCAACACAGGCCCGAACAGTGCCCTCAACGTGCGAAACGGTTTGGCTGCTGAAAAGTCAGAACTCAACATCGACTGGCGCCCCATTGCGTTCTCCGATGTCGGCGACATCAAGCGTAGCAAAGTCGTGTTCGCGGGATACGGAATTCAGGCTCCCGAAAAAACAGGTGTCCAGGACGAAGAAGACATTCCCGAATACGATTCTTTCGTTCACCTCGACGTGACCGATAAATGGGTCATGGTGTTGCGATACATGCCCAACGAAATCGATGTAACCACACGGCAACACTTCAACACCCACTCTAGCCTGCGCTACAAAGCGATGAAGCTGCGCGATCTGGGTGCCAAAGGCATGATTGTCGTATCCGGTCCAAATTCCAAAGTCAAAAACGATCTCGTCCGAATGGGCACGGACGGCTCCATCGCAGGCATCAGCCTCTACACCATTTCGATCACGGATGAACTCGCCCAGCGCATGCTTGAACCTGGCGGAAAAAACCTTGCCGAATTGCAGACTTTCCTGGATACCGGCGAAATTTCAATGGGTTTCGAACTGGAAAACATACTCATTGGCGGCACCATCGACATTCTGCAAACCAAAGCAACAGGCCGCAACGTCGTCGCGCGACTCAATGCAGGTGATTCCCCCGGCAATCAGATCATGGTCGTGGGCGCACACCTGGACCATCTCGGCGTGGGGCGCAATCAATCCTCCCTTGCCCACGATGATGAAGTCGATGCCATCCACCACGGTGCCGACGACAACGCTTCCGGCGTAAGCGGGGTACTCGAAATCGCGCAATTTCTTACCCACCAAAAAGCCAATGGCCTCGAACTCAAACGCGACGTGATCTTTGCCGCTTGGTCCGGCGAAGAAATCAACCTGCTTGGCTCCAATCACTTTACGAGCACCTACCCAGGCAAGAACGCGAGTGACGACCTCTATCCCGAAGTGTCCTCGTATCTAAACATGGACATGATCGGTCGCCTGGACCAGGAACTCGTCATTCAGGGTATCGGCTCCAGCTCTCTTTGGACCCGTGAAATCGAACGTCGCAATGCGCCCATCGGCCTGTCCATCACACCAGTGGAGGAAGCGAACCTGCCCACCGACACGACACCCTTTTACCAACGCGGCGTGCCCGTGCTGAACGCATTCACCGGCGCACACGAAGACTATCATTCCCCCCGCGACACGGCCGACAAGATTAATTATGAAGGCACCACGCAGATTGTGAAACTGATGGGCCTTATCGCGCGCTCACTCGTCATGAACGACGATATTCCTGACTACCAGGTCGTCAAACGACCGGAAAATATAGAACGCCGGGCGAACCTGCACGCCTATCTCGGCACCATCCCCGATTACGCGACCGACATCAAAGGCCTCAAACTCTCCGGCGTGACCAAAGGCGCACCCGCCGAAGACGCGGGCCTGAAAACGGGCGACATCATTACCGAACTCGGAGGCGCGAAAATCGAAAACATTTACGACTACACCTTCGCCATTGAAGCCCTGAAAATTGGCGAGACGATCACAGTAAAAGTCCTGCGTGATGGTGAAACGATCGAATTGGAACTCACGCCCGGCTCCAGAGACTAGACCTCATCCCACACTGAACTTGCACCATTTCACTTCAGCTTGTACTATGGTTTCCTTGCTATTGCAAACAATTTCATTTTATGGAAGGGCTGAATGATGAGAATAACCACGCTATTTCTAAGTTTGTTTGGGGTATTCTGTGCGCTTGCTGGACCATGTTGGGCGCAAGACAGTTTTGACACACCCATCGCCATCACAGGGGTGACCGCCTCACCCGATCCAAACTCGACCATCGAAAATGCGACGATCATCATTCATCACGGACGCATCACGGCCATCGGCAACCAATCTGATCTGCCGCGCAACGCCCGCGTGATTTCCGCTTCCGGACTCTATGCCTACCCCGGATTCATTGACGCGGCTACACATCTCGGTATCAAAGACAAAAAACCATCCGACGACAAGCTCGATTTGGTCAAAGAAGACGAGTATCCGGTCAACCAGGGACCGCGCACGCACATGCAACAGGCAAACCGGCTCGGCGTATGGCCGCATCTCGGCGTATCGGATTTCTATAAACAAGACGACGACGCAATGGACGCATACCGTGCCGCCGGTTTTACGACTGCGCTAGTGACTCCTCACCCCGACATCATGACCGGTGCCGGTGATGTCATCCAATTGAGTGGCAGCCCCTTGCGCAGCGCGACCCTTGCCTCACGCATCACGCAAATCCTCGGCTTCGGCGATTTCGAAGACATCAGCTATTCCGACGGACGCGCCTACCCGGGCTCCAAAATGGGCAGCGTCGCGATGTTGCGTCAACTCTATATGGATGCCGAATGGTATCGAGCACGAAACGATCTCTATGTACAGCAACCGAATCTATTAGAACGCCCTCCAATCGATCCGGTACTCGATGCCATGCAGCCGCTCCTTGATCGCGATCAGATGTGGATTTTCTCGGTTGACACCCCCAATGAAATTCATCACGCGCTCGATCTGGCGCTGGAATTCAATCAGCGCATTGCGATACTCGGCGGCAAAGAAGCCTGGAAAGTCGCAGACCGCCTCGCGCGCGAAAATGTGCCCGTTATCGTGTCGCTGGACTTCGATGAAAAACCGAAACTCGCACCCAAACCCTCGAAAGGCAACAAGACCTACACCACCGTCTCCTGGACACCTGAATTCGAAAAGGATTTCCTGGAGCCGAAAGCCGTTCGTGAAGATCGGGTGCGCCTTTGGGAGGAGCAGGTCAATAATCTGCACGCCTTGCAAGCCGCCGGCGTTCAAGTCGCCATCACCGGCCGTGATCAGAAGAAACCGGACAAGCTGATGGAGCAGATCGAAAAAGCCCTGGAACTAGAATTGAGCCCCAAGGAGCTTCTCGAAGCCCTCACCCGCACCCCGGCGCGCATTCTGGGGCTCGACGACCAGATCGGCACCTTGACCCCCGGGAAACTGGCCAATATCACGCTGCTCACGGCCCCCCTCGGCGAAGAAGATAGCCAGGTGCGCCACGTATTCATAGACGGAGAACAGTTCACGTTCCAAACCAATGGCGACAAAGAAGATGACGAATCCGACGACGAAAAGGCGGATGAAGAAGGTGAAGACGAAGAGTCCGAGGACACCGAAGCTGTCGATGTGCATTCATGGAGCGCCGAATTCGCCTCGGATCGAAAGATAGAACTTCAGACGAATAGAAACATCCTGCTTCAGAATGCAACCGTCGTTCCGGTCACAGGCCCCATTCAATACGACACGGATATCCTGATTCGCAACGGAAAAATTCGTGCAATCGGTACGGATATCCTTCCAAGAGCTGTACGCGACGGGGTTACAATGATCGATTTGACTGGCTATTGGATCATGCCCGGCATCATCGACCCGCATTCCCACATCGCGGTGACCGGAATCAACGAGTGGACGCAATCCATATCCAGCGAAGTACGCCAGGCCGATGTCGTCGATCATACAGCCCTGTCCATCTACAACGCACTGGCTGGCGGCGTGACAACGATTCACACGATGCACGGCTCAGCAAACTCCATGGGCGGTCAAAATGCCGTGCTCAAACTCAAATACATGACGTCCCCCCGCGACATGCTGGTCACCAGCGGCCCGCGCATCGTGAAATTCGCGCTCGGCGAGAACGTTACTCGCGGTAGACCCATCCCCCGCTTCCCCAACAGCCGCATGGGTGTCGAATCGGTATTCCGCCACGCCTTCAACGAGGCCATCAAATACAACGCAGAGTGGGCGGCCTACGAAGAAGGATTCAGCCAAGGTAAAATACTCGGCATTCCCCGGCGCGATCTCCGCCTGGATGCTATCTCCGACATTCTCGCGGGCAACATCTGGGTGCATTCGCATTGTTACCGCGGCGACGAGATGCTGCGGCTCTTGAATGTCGCCCAGGATTACGGATTCCGAATCGCCACGCTTCAACACGTGCTGGAAGGCTATCGCGTCGCCCCGGAAATGTACAACCACGGTGTGGGCGGCTCTACTTTTGCCGATTGGTGGTCCTACAAGAAAGAAGCCTTCGACGCGATTCCCTACAATGCCGCGATGATGATGAAAGAAGGCATCGTGACCAGTCTCAACTCGGATTCGTCCGACGACATTCGACATCTGAATCTGGAAGCGGGCAAAACGATGCGCTACGGTGGCCTCTCTGCTGAAGATGCGATCAAACTCATCACGATCAATCCCGCGATTCAGATTGGTCTCGATTCTCGTATCGGCAGCATCGAAGTCGGAAAAGATGGCGACCTCGCCGTGTTCACCGGACATCCGCTAGACACTCATTCCAAAAACATGATGACCATCATCGAAGGAGACATCTTCTTCGTACATCCCGATCTGAAACTCGACGGTTCGACGCCGGGCCCAGCATCCACCTTCATTCCAGAGCCGCCGCGCGATCTCTTGCCCCTGCCCGAACCCTCATCCACCTACGCGATTGTTGGCGCGACGATTCATCCCGTTACCGGAGACACCGTCGAAAACGGCACGCTGCTTATACGCGACGGGAAAATCGTTGACGTGCTTGCCAGTGACTCGCGACCCGCTGGTGCTTCCATTGTCGATGCATCCGGACTGCACGTCTATCCCGGCCTCATCAACGCCGCAACGCAAATGGGTCTCTCCGAAATTTCAGGATTGTCCCAAACGGTTGACTCCCGCGACCTGGCAACATACCAACCCGAACTACGCGCGCTTTCCGCCATCAACCCGCACAGCGAACACATCCCCGTGTCCCTCTGCGAAGGCATAACCCTCTCCCACTCCGTACCGCGTGGCGGCATCATCTCCGGACAAGGTAGCGCCATCCAGATGGTCGGTTGGACGACTCCCGAGTTACTTCGTAGCAACGAAACGGGACTCGTGATCGATCTTCCGGTGTTGCCCAATAAGGAAAACATCGACGACGAAGAAAAGTACAAGAAACGCCTGGAAAAACATCAGGAATCCTTCGAAAAAACCGAGGCCTTCATGCGCGATGCGAAACATTACAACGATCTGCGCAGTAGCACTCCGAATATGAAAATCAACATGCGTCTCGAAGCGATGCGTCCGTACGTAACCGGTACGAAAACGGTATTTTTCCGTGCACAATCCTACAAAAAGATCCTGCAATCGCTCAAATTCGCCGAAACCTACAACCTGAAGGCCGTCATCCTTGGCGGAGCCGATGCCTGGAAACTAGCGGACACGCTCGCAGAGAAAAACGTTCCCGTCATCGTCACGTCGATTTACACCTTGCCGTTTTCCTCCTTTGGAGGTGGGGATTCCTACGAACGTTTCGATGCCCACTATGAAAACCCGGGAAAACTTCACGAAGCAGGCGTGCTCGTCGCAACCGCTTCTACGGGGACCGAATTCGCACGACAACTTGCAAGCAACGCAGGCTTCGCCGTAGCCCAAGGAATGACGCAACAGGCCGCACTTGAATCCATCACCATCAACGCCGCAAAAATTCTCGGCCTCGAAGACTCCGTTGGCTCGCTCGAATCCGGAAAAATCGCCGACGTCATCATCACCACTGGCGACCCCACACAAGCCGGCACACGCACCGTGGGCATGTTCATCGCCGGAAAACCCGTCACCCTAGACAGCCTGCACGAACGCAGTCACGAAAAATTCACCAATCGACCCAAACCCGACCTGAAACCAACCGGCGATTTGCGCGGACCGAAGCCGATGCGGGTGGAGTAAGTACCAAGATTTAGCGCAGAGGAAAAGTCTACTACCCGGATATCTTGGAGAGGCTCCGCACATACGCGCCCAACGATTGTTCGGCGATTAGTTCCGCGAGGTCATCGCGGAAGATTTTTTGGCCAAACCGTTTCTCGCACAGTATCGGCACGCGCGACGCAATGCCCCCTATTGTTCGACCGTGCAATTTCCCGATCTCGGTCAATGGCATGTCCGCACAAATCTGCGAGATCAGCTCCTCGTCCTCTTCATCCGTCCAACGTTTGCCGCGACGATTCGGTGATGGCTTATCCGACTGTACTTTTGCCTCCGGCATCTCCCCAACATCATCCGATACATATCTCAGCTCACCATCGGTTTCCCCATTCAATACGCCGAGAAAAACCTCCCCGTATCGCTTCAGTTTCGCGGCACCGACTCCGGAAATACTCGACATCTCCCCCATCGACTGTGGCATTTTCATCACCATGTCCACCAGCGACTTGTCAGAGAACACAAAATAGGCAGGCACATCTTGCTCAGCCGCCAGGGAAGCACGTTTCGCACGCAGCTGCTCAAACACCTCCAACTGCGGCGCACTGAGATCGGCGGTGGCTTTCCTGGAAGCGGATGATCTCCCCTGCGTTTTGCGTTGTACCTTGGGTCGCTTTGTGAATTTTACATCGGCATCGCCTTTGAGCACGGACTTTGACTCGGCACCCAGGCTGAGTTTGCTGAAGTTTTCGGGAGTATCCATCTCCAGCATGCCGCCGGATATCATCTGACGCCCTACTTCTTTCCATTCGTCTTGCGACAATTCACTCCCTACGCCAAAAGTCGGCAGCTGGTCATGATTCCACGTATTGACCAGCGGCGTTCGATTGCCCATCAAAATATCGATGACGTGGCCCAGCGCGAAGCCCTCCCGAATCCGATGCACGCAGGACAACAACTTCTGCGCGGCAATGAGTCCGTCAAAGGTCTCGGGTGGATCCAAACAGATGTCGCAATTCCCGCACGATTCCGCGTCTTCGCCAAAGTATCGCAATACGGTCTGACGTCGACAAGTCGCCGATTCACACAGCGCCACCAATTCGTTGATGCGCTGCATTTCGATCTGCTTTTGTTCAGGTGGAGCATCCGAATCCGTCACGAAACCCCGAATACGCACGATGTCCCTGGTTTCATAAACCATGTACGCGTCCGACGGCTCCCCATCGCGCCCCGCACGTCCCGTTTCCTGATAATACGCCTCAATACTCTTCGGCAGGTCCATGTGAAACACAAACCGCACGTCCGGCTTGTCGATACCCATACCAAATGCGACTGTGGCTACCATAATGATACCGTCTTCGCGTAAAAATCGATTCTGATTGTTCTCGCGCACATCCGCATCGAGTCCGGCATGATAGGGCAAAGCGTTGAATCCCTTGTCGAGCAACATCAGCGCAACCGTCTCCACCTTTTTGCGCGACATGCAATACACAATGCCCGCGGAGTTCGCGTAATCGCTTTTTATGAATTCCAGCAACTGCTGATTGGGTCTGTCTTTCGGCGATATTGCGTACCGAATGTTCGGACGATCGAATCCGGCGATAAAGGTCTTGTCCTGCGGTCCGGTCAGTCGAAATTGTTTAACGATGTCCGCGCGTGTCAACTCGTCCGCCGTCGCCGTCAACGCGATAAACGGAACATTCGGATATTCCTCGCGCAGAATACTCAACTGCTGATACGACGGCCGAAAATCATATCCCCACTGCGATACGCAATGCGCCTCATCAATCGCGATCACCGCGACCGGACAGCCCTGCACCATCTGATCCAGGGGTTGCGTCGCGAGACGTTCCGGCGCGACATACAACAGGTCCAGCTCACGCGCGCGAAGGCGTCGTTTCACCTCGCGAACCTGCTCCTCCGAACACGTCGAATTCAACGCCGCCGCATGCACGCCCGCCTGTTCCAGCGCGGTCACCTGATCCTGCATCAAGGCAATCAACGGCGACACCACAATGCCCACGCCCTCACGACAAATCGCCGGAATCTGATAACACAACGACTTCCCGCCACCCGTCGGCATCAAAACAAAGGCATTCCCCCCAACCAGCACCTGCTCAACAATCGCCTCCTGATCCCCCCGGAAGGAATCATAGCCGAAAATGGATCGGAGTATGTCATGCGGACTCTGCCCCACGTATCTCATCCCATGAGGATGCAATGCATCCGTCGGTTTCCTTCTTTGCTTACTTTCTTCTTTTTCCTAAAAGGTCCTGCCGGACGGTAGAGAGAAAGTAACTAACCTTGTATCTTCTTATCCGCGCCGCCCCATACCTGATCACGTAACACGAACTTTTGGATTTTCCCCGTGCTCGTTTTCGGGAGATCGATGAAATCCACGGAAGTCGGGCATTTGAAGTGCGCGATGTTGTCGCGACAAAAGTCGATGATCTCTTTTTCCGTGGCGGACTCGCCCGGCTTCAAGGTCACGAACGCCACGGGAGTTTCGCCCCATTTATCATGCGGCGCACCCACTACGGCGCATTCCAGCACTTTGGAATGGCGATAAATCACCTGTTCCACTTCAATCGACGAGATATTCTCTCCGCCCGAAATAATCACGTCCTTCGAACGATCCTTCAGTTCAATATATCCATCAGGATGCCATACGGCCACGTCACCCGAATGGAAATGCCCTCCCCGGAAAGCCGTCTCGGTTGCTTCCGGGTCGTCGTAATAGCCTTTCATGACCATATTACCGACCATGACCACCTCGCCGAGCGTCTTCCCGTCTTTCGGCACATCGTTCATGTCGTCATCCACCACACGAATGGGATCTGACATCGCAAAGGCGACGCCTTGACGCGCCAGCAACTTGCCTTGTTCCTCGGATGACCGCGATGACCAATCCGGTTGCGGTGCGCAGATCGTGGTCGGACCATAAGTCTCCGTCAACCCGTACACGTGTATGATTTCAGCACCGATGGCCTGCATGTCTTCAATCAGCGTCGGCGACGGCGGTGCGCCTGCGGTGGTAATCGTGATCGGTCGATCCAGCTTTTCTGGACGTCCCGGGTCATTCAGCAGCGCTATCAACACAACTGGCGCGCCATTGAAATGAGTCACCCGTTCTTTATCGACGAGCGGCCATACATCTGCGGGTTCAAATTTGCGCAGGCACACGTGCGTGGCGCCAATTGCCGTTACGCCCCAGGTAAAACACCAGCCATTGCAATGAAACATCGGCAACGTCCACAGGTATTTTGAGTCCGCGGTCATGTGGGTTTCAAAAGCTTCGTTGATCGCGTTCAGATAGGCACCCCGATGCGAGAACACAACACCCTTCGGACGTCCGGTCGTGCCCGAGGTATAGTTAATCGTAATCGTTTCGTCCTCGTCTTCAATGACCCACTCGAGTTCATCCCGGCTGCCTTGCGTCAGAAAGGTTTCGTAGTCCGTACCCGGCAATTGTTCGAATCCTTCAGCATCAACGATATTGATCGTTTGCGTGACCGTTTCCAATCCGCTATGCACCCCACGAATTCCGTCGCCCAGTTCCGTGTCCGCGAACAGGAATGATGCTCCAGAATGATTCAAAATATATTCGATTTCCCCCGGAGACAACCGCGTATTAATCGCAACCAGGACTCCACCCGCCAGCAATACCCCGAAATGCGCCTCCAGCATCTGCGGAATATTCGGACAGAGGAATGCTACACGATCGCCTTTCTTCAGACCGTTGGCCTTGAGCGCAGACGCAAGCCGATTCACGCGTTCGCCATATTCATGATAGGTAATGCGCTGATCGCCATGAACAATGGCCACCTTATCCGGATACACCGCCGCGCTCCGGCGAATGAAACTCAATGGCGTCAAAAAACTCTTGTACACTTCGTCAAACGAACCCATGATCTCTATCTCCTGCAAAAAGGGTGGCATGAATATCAATAAGGATATACCTTACTGAATGATACGGGGATATTCAATGTGCAGGCCGAAAGAAAAATCTACTGGAAAGGGTGCCTAATGATGCCCGCCCGAGACATTTTGCGGCGTGCGGCACGTGAGCCTCAAGGCGACCAATCCCACAACAGCCGCAATTATGCTGGCCAGGAAGATGCCTATCTTGCCGGACGCGATCAGCTCCTCGCGCAGTTCCCCCTCAACGCCCATAAAGGCGAGCTCATTGACAAATAGCGACATCGTAAAGCCGATGCCCGCCAAGCAACTTACGCTCAACAACTGCGGCCAGGTCACACCGCGTGGCAAGGCAGCCAGTCCCAGCTTTACAGTAATAAAGCAGGCCAGGAAAATGCCCAGTGGTTTTCCGATAACCAGCCCTAACAAGATTCCCAGTGTAAGCGGATGCGTCATCATTTCGCCAAAATGATCCAGTTCCAGATGCACTCCAGCATTCGCAAACGCGAAGATGGGCATGATGATAAATACGCAGAAGGGTTCAATATTATGCTCAATGCGTTGCAAGGGCGACTCCACATAACCACATTCCTGGTGCATCTCTCGAATCAGATGTTGCTGCTGGTTGTTCACCATCAAATCCTTGATATCGCTCTCAACCACATTCAGATCATCGTCCCATAACTTCTCTGCATGATCAAATCGAGACAATAACTCTGTTACGCGACCATGAAAATTGTGCGTATGATAACGGGCTTTTTCCGGGATGGTAAACGCAAACAGAACACCGGCGATTGTCGCATGAACGCCCGATTGCAAAAACGCGAACCAGACGATAATCCCAATTATCACGTAGGGAAACGTGGTGCGAACACCCAATTGTCCCAGGCAAAACGAGAGTACGATCAGACTTCCGCCAACCACGAGAGGGCCGAAGGCAATCTGGTCCGTATAAAATAACGCGATTACCGTTACCGCACCCAAGTCATCAACAATGGCCAAGGCGACCAGGAAAACCATGAGCGATGTGGGTACCCACTTTTTCAGCAGCGCAACACAACCCGCAGCGAAGGCAATATCCGTCGCCATCGGAATACCCCAACCGACACCGCTGGCCTCGCCCCGATTCAACATCATGAACAAAAGTGCAGGAACAATCATGCCACCCACCGCCGCAGCGGCGGGCAACAATGCTTTGCGCACCGAATGCAACTCGCCGGCAAGTAACTCACGCTTGATTTCAAGACCAACCAGAAAGAAAAATATTGCCATCAGGCCATCGTTCACCCAGTGATGCATCGTCTTCTTGAAGCCGCCATCGTCCCCTAACGCCAAGCCGAACTCGTATTCCCAAAATTCATGATACTGATCAGCGAAAGGAGAATTCGCGATGATCACTGCGGCGGCGGCCGCGAGCAGCAAAAATACAGAACCGACCATATCGTGATGCAGGAATCGCTTGAAAGACGATTTGTAGCCAAGCTCCGGAACATCATGCAAGCCTGGCCCCAGACTTCGTTGCTTCAACAGCGCAGACTCTCGCGGCGTCGATTCCGGCTCACTTCCAGGCGTATCCTTATCGTCATCTACACCCATACGAGTAAAATCTCCATCATTTCTCCCCGATCACCACCATCGGCGCACCATAAATGCGTAAAACGAGCAAACTACAGGCGATTCCAAATGGTAGCACACGCCTTCTGAATTATCCACCCTCCGAATCATATTTCAAAAAATAGGATGCGTCGGTTCCGACCATGCCCACGCTCAATTCGACTACACCCGGTACGCGAGCGATTCCTTGAACCAATCGATGCAAATAGTGTACTTTTAACGTGCTTCCGACTGCGGGTCAAGGCCGAAATCTGCGCAAAGGCATCACAGGCCGGACAGCTCGAATTACTATAACTCGTTTGTTTATTTACCCTTATACTCTGCGATAGATTGGAACCATTCTGTTATGAGCGACGCGAAACTCGTTGTTGAAGGTCAAGAATACACATTACCTACATTTACAGGCACCGAAGGCGAAGTCGGAATCGACATCGGCTCATTGCGAAACCAATCCAAAGCAATCACCTTCGATCCGGGATACGGGAACACCGGTTCATGCACATCCTCTATCACGTTTATCAACGGGGAAGAAGGAATCCTCCAGCATCGCGGATATCCCATTGCCGATCTCGCGAATGGTGTTACATTCTCCGCCGTCTCCTATCTGCTCATCCACGGCAATCTGCCCGACGCGGACCAGCTCGCCGAATTCGAAGCCGGAATCGCCGCGCACAGTGAATTGCCAGATGCCTTGGCCGAACTTATCACCAAATTCCCCAAGAACGCCCACCCCATGAGCGTCGTCAGCTCAATGGCCGCAGCGATGTCCTCCGTCTACGAAGACTATGATAACGACGAATCCATCGACACCAACGTACAACGAATTATCGGTCATATTCAGACCATTGCAACGGCGTTCCATAAACACTCACAAGGCGAAGCCCCTGTCGCGCCTGACGCGAACCTAAGCTATTGCGCTAACTTTATCAACGGCATGTTTGGCAACACAGATGGCTCCTACCAAGTCCCCGAAGTACTCGAACATGCCCTGAACATGCTTATGATCGTACACGCCGACCATGAACAGAACTGCTCCACCTCAACCGTGCGCATGGTCGGTAGCAGTCAAGCCTGTTTATTCGCCTCAATGGCCGCAGGCATGTCCGCACTCTGGGGTCCCCTCCACGGCGGTGCCAATCAGGCAGTCATCGAAATGTTGCAAGATATACAGGACGACGGCGGCGACTATGCGAAATACATGGAAATGGCCAAAGATAAGGATTCCGGTTTTCGACTCATGGGATTCGGCCATCGGGTCTACAAAAACTTCGACCCCCGTGCAACCATTCTTAAGGAAGCCTGTGACAAAGTGCTCGCCGAACTCGGTGTGACCGACCCCTTGCTCGATATTGCCAAAAACCTCGAGAAAATAGCGCTCGAAGACGACTATTTCGTGAAGCGCAACCTCTATCCAAACGTCGACTTCTACAGCGGCATCATCTACCGCGCCATGGGCATTCCCGTAAACATGTTTACCGTGCTCTTCACCATCGGACGCATGCCCGGATGGATAGCGCATTGGCTCGAAATGCGCAACGACGGCGGACGCATTCATCGCCCACGCCAAATATACACCGGTGAAACCCGCCGCGAATTACCGTAATAGCCTTTTACTGATAATTTTGTCACACGCCCCGAATACTCCTGTAACTTTTCCCGCCGAATCGCAGTCTCATTGAGTAGCGATCTAGAATGTTCAGTTACTGAACACCCGCTCCAATCCATCTCAGTGTGTGCAAAAATAAGTTTACATATCGCACAAAAGAGGAGTAGCATTAATCTATAAACTGTCGTAATAGAATTGAAAGGCGGTGCAGTATGGGAGACGCGAGAAGGTACCAGGAGTATGCACGAAAGATAAAACTTTTCAACGGCTTGGATCCAGATGATGTTTCCGAAATTCTACACCAGGGCAGCAAGCTCGAATATCGAGCAGGGGACTCCATTTTCTTTCAGGGACAGATGGGAGCAAACATTTTTATTGTGCTGCACGGCATGGTCGACATCTCGATCGACGGAACGGTGATCGCCAAGTGCCGACCCGGCGATGCGTTCGGGGAAATGTCCGCGCTCAATCATCGTCCCCACTGCGCCAGTGCTGAGGCCGCGTCAGATTGTAAACTCTTTACGCTCTACGAAAAAGACATCAACCGGATTCTGAAATCGCAGGTCGCGGTACGGTTGCTGCTGAACATCATTCACGTACTCAGTTCGCATCTTGAAAACGCCAACCGCATCAACACGAAGAATTCCGAACTCATCAAATCAATTCAGCATTCAGCATCGCAAATTACTTAGCACGGATCACGAAAAAAAGGGGGGCCCTGCCCGAAGACACTCGGTCAGGGCTAAAACACAGCTTAATCCCAATAATCGCCCCAATTTACCTGAAAATCCCTTCCGTTACTTCTCTCCCGTCAACTTAATGCTCACCAAAGCCGTAGCCGCACGATCGAAATCTTCCTCGCTCACCTCCTTGAGTTGTGACTTCAAACTCGACACCGTCGGATCGGCAGTCAGAATATCAATCGGATAAGTCGCCTCGCTCATCACGTCGATGCCATTGAACCCCAACGACTCAGGAATTCCCACGTAGTCATCTTTCAACAACGCACCCGCCACGCATGCCGAGTAGGCTGCCGCAGAACTGCGAATCGTTTCGGGCAACTCGTGACGCAATACGATGTCCGACACGAAAAACTTTCCGCCAGGCTTCAACACACGATGCATTTCGGAGAACACCTTTTCTTTATCCGGCGACAAGTTGATCACGCAGTTCGAAATAATCACATCGACCGAATTATCCTCAATAGGCAGCGCTTCAATCTCACCTTCACGAAATTCAACATTGGCGTATCCAGCATGTTCTGCATTCGCCCGCGCTTTCGCAAGCATTTCGGGGGTCATGTCGATGCCAATCACTTGACCTGAGTCACCCACCCGTTTCGCTGCGAGGAAACAATCGATGCCCGCACCCGAACCAAGGTCTACCACGGTATCGCCTTCTTTCACGGCAGAAAAGGCCAACGGATTGCCGCATCCCACACCAAGATTCGCGCCCTCCGGCAGTGAAGAGAGTTCCTCTTCACTGTAACCCACAGATTTACTCATCTTTTCCTGAGTCGTTTCGCCACCACAACACGAACTCACCGGCTCCTGCGCGACCGACGACCCGCAGCATCCACCACTGTCTTTACTCGCCAGTGCGCCGTATCGTGCACGTACTTGTTCTTTCACATCCGCATCACTCATATTCGTATCCTTCTTCTGAGCTTGGGTTTACGTTCAGGAAAGCTCGGACATCATCGGCCCTAAAAAATCTTTGACCATATTCGACAATGCATCAGTTTTCACCAGCGACATGCAACAGACCTCCCCATCCTTCTCCCAGCTGATCAGCGCAAACTTGTCGCCGGGCTGTATATTCGCCCTGGATCGCAATTCTTTGGGCAAAACCATCTGCCCGCGTTCATCCACGGACACAATCGCATCCACATTGAATCCCGCCCCATTGGTTGAGCAACCCGTAGTATCGTCAGACATATCGTTTCTCCAAATATTCAGCAACTAAACTAAAATCAATATAATCTGATTATACTGATTTGTCAACCTACTTTCCTTTCGAGAAAATAAAGCAGGCAAGGAAAAGCTCTTCATTTCCCAGATATGTAAACAATAAACAACCTTAAACTCAACAATTAGAGCGAGTTACGCGCAACACCCTATTGTATCCCAGCTCCCACTTTCGTAGCACGCAACCAATATGCAATAACATAAAGGAGGTCGATCCACCAACGAGGGGTCCCGGAAGCCTGAAGCGCTTCATGATGAATAGTCTTGGTGATACCCGGAGTAAAAAGATCCCGCCATCGGAACTCCGAAGGAGTTGAACCACTGTAGCGCGGTGAAAGATTGAGAACAAAATCGCTTTCATTTTTCTCTTGTACCAACTTTAGAGAGGGAATTGAGGAGTTCCTGGGGGTCCGGGAATTTCGCCTGATAATCTTCGACGCTACGCTTGATGATATCTTTGGCAACGTACGCGCCGTAGAAGGCCGCAATCTCGACTTCCCGGTGGGTATCACCCGGAGCATCTTTGTAGGTGAGGAAATAGTGGGTCAGTCGATCAATGACGGATTGCGGACACTCAGTGAGATCTTTCCAGTCCCCGAAGGACGCATCATCCACCATGACCGCGATAATTTTGTCATCCGCCTCGTAGCCGTCGATCATTCGAATCCCGCCGATGGGTACCGCCTCCATCAGAAAATCGCCGTGGCTAAAAGTCTTTTCGCTCAGAACGCAAATGTCCAGCGGATCGCCATCGCCGACGATATCGGTGCGTTGCATAGCATCGTTGCACAACGCAGCAACCTTTTCGCCGCAATAGGTCTGCGGAACAAGACCGTAAAGCGTCGGGTTCACATTCGAATACCGTTGCGGACGATCAAGGCGCAAGTGTCCGGTCGCTTTATCGACTTCAAACTTGACCGTATCGCTCGGCACAATCTCGATGTACGCATTCACGATGGCCGGCGACTTGTCCCCAATGGGAATGCCGTGCCAGGGATGCGCCTTGAACAGATGCCCGAGCAACTGGGCCAGCGTTTCGAACTGGGATTCACTCATGAGACCTCTTCCTTTTGTTCAAACCATTGCTTGAGTTGCGCGAGACCCTCTTCCATGCTGACGGCCGGAGAATATCCGAGGTCATCCTTGGCCGCAGCAATGTCGTACCAATGTGCCGTCGCCAATTGACGCGCCACGAAACGGGTCATGCGCGGCTCATCGGTCTTGCCTGTAATCCGATACACGCACTCCAGCAACCCGCCTGCCGTATAAGCGAGGGAAGGCGATACATGCCGAGTAACCGGGGCAACCCCCGCGGCCTCCAATATGCCGTTCACGATCTGTTCAAAGGGCCACGGATCGTCATTGGTGATGAAATACGTCTTGCCCGCGCACTTGCCCCCGTGCATCAGTTGAGTCGCCGCATTAATGTGGGCATCCACCGCGTTATCAATGTACACCGCATCGATGCGTTTCGTGCCGGAGCCGATGAGCCGCAATTTTCCGGCGCGCCCTTGTTCGACGAGTCGCGGAATGAGTTGCGTATCCTCCGGTCCCCAAATCAAATGCGGCCGCAACGATACGGTCTTGAGTTGATCGCTGTTCGCCTGTGTCACCGCCTGTTCAGCAAGAGCTTTGGTCTGCGGATAATATGCGAGGTACTTCTTCGGATACGGCGTGGACTCGTCGTTGCCTTCCTGATCGTGTCCGTCGAAGATAACGCTCGGCGAACTCGTATTGACAAGATACTCAACATCCTGCGCAAGACACGCTTCGATAATATTCTGCGTGCCCATAACGTTGGTTGCGTAATAATCGTCATACCTTCCCCAAACCCCAGCCTTCGCGCCAACGTGATACACAAGTTCACAGTCACGCACGGCCTCATGCACGGCTTTGTAGTCAGAAAGATCACCGCTGATTGTTTCCACGCCCAGCTCGCGAAGTTCAGGATAATCGCCACGCGAAAAACTGCGCACACTATGACCTTGCGAGAGAAGCTTGCGCACGAGTGCTTTCCCGAGAAACCCGCCGCCACCTGTGACCAATACTCTCATTTCAGTTTTTCCCCGCCCATATAGCCAGTTTTTCGCGGAATATCTTCGCGTTATGCCGCACATCCATCGGGAAGCCGTCATGCCGCAAAAAAGTCGTGATTCCGCGCGTATGATCGTATTTCTCCGTGATCCGATTCAAGTCTGCAACAATCTCGTCAAAGCATTGGGAGTCTACATTCTCTTTTAGCTCCACACACAACACCGGAATCGTCTCTCCCCCACTGTCGATGCCGACCAGCGCCGTACGGCGAACATCGGGATGCACGTTATAGACGCGTTCGACGGGGATGGTGAAATAGGTCGTGCCGCCGCAAACAACCCGATGCGCCTTGCGTCCACAGAACCAGATACGGCCCTGATCGTCGAGATGTCCAAGGTCGCCCATGCGGTGATAGAATGTATCGGAATCGAGGACAACTATCTTGGCGAGTTTGGTCGATTCAGGCCGTTCGAAATACTCGCCTGTGACGATGGGTCCGGAAACGCAAATTTCTCCGATGACGCCGGGTTCAACTTCGAGAGAATCGTTCCATGTTTCGATCGCTTCATCATCGATTCGGATGATGCGCACGTCAAGTCCGCCGTTCGCGCGACCGATGCAGAGGCCGTTTCCTTCTTCGGTTCTGATTTTCGTTTCCGCGATAAGTTCCTGATGGGCGATCGACGCGACGGGTAATGCCTCGGTGGCGCCATACGATGGAATGATTGACACACCGTCACGCAACAACGTCGCACATCTGGCAAGGGAATCCGGATCCGCTGGAGCTCCGGCTGAGATGACGCGTCGCAATGAGGGTATCGGCATGTTGCAGGATTCGCCATATCGTCCAATTTTTTCGATCAATGCAGGCGACGCGAAGAGGTTGGTCGTGTCGTAGTCGTGCATCGCGGCGAAAAGATTCGCAGGATCGGCTGTGATCGGTTTGCTCGCGTCCATATCCGGCACGATCGACGCCATGCCGAGCGCAGGACCGAACAGTGCAAACAACGGGAAGGTCGCCAGATCGCGCTCACCGGGCTCGATACCGTAATTGTCGCGTAACGAGTCGACCTGAGCGTTGAAAAGAGCGTGCGTATAGACCACCCCCTTGGGAATCCCCGTGCTGCCGCTGGTGAAGAGGACGGCCGCCATCGCGTCAGCATCGACGGATGCCATGACGGGTTCAGATGACTCCGAACGAATGCCCGTATAGGTTTCGCCGCCCCAGAAGAGTCGATGACCGACGGTCACGTTGATGCGAATCGACTCACGGCCCCATCCGAACAAAAGACGAGCGACATGCGCCTTGGGAATGCCAATAAACGCTTCGGGTTCTGCTTCGGCGAGGCAAGTCTTGAGATTCTTGATGCCCATGCCCGGATCAACCATGACAGGAATTGCTCCAACCTTGAACAACGCAAAGGTCAGCACAAAAAATTCGATACTCGGCTTGACCATCAGCACCGTGCGCGTGCCCTCGGAGATTCCAAGTCGCCGAAGCCCATGCGCAACGCGATTGCTCTCTTCTTCAAGACGCGCTGCAGTCATCTCATCATAAAGATACGTCGGATGTTTCGAGGCATACTTCTGCACCACAACGGCAAGCGCGTCCGGCTGTGCGGCAGCCATGATAGGGAGATGCGCGGCGATATTTGCGGAGGAATCTGCCATGACCGCGTCAGGTCTTGCCCATGAATGTTTCGATCAGCGGAATCACTTCATCCTGCGCGTCTTCGAGAATGTAGTGGCCACAGTCTTCGAAGCGATATATTTCTGCCTGCGGACAATGTTTCTCCCACTCGGCGAGGAAGTGTTTGTCGAACACGAAGTCTTTGAGGCCCCAGCAGATGAGTAGCGGCACCTTGGCGAGTTTATCTATATTACTCTCAACGGAGGTCACCAGTTTGTATGCCTTGTCGCCGGGATGCAACGGGATGTCCTGTACAAAGCGGAGGGTTGCAATGCGGTTGGCCCAGGAATTGTAGGGTGCGCAGTAGGCCCGCTTGAGGTCGCCTGACATGGGGTTGCGTTTGCATCCCACGTACGCCGCTCCGGCACTAAACGCGTTGAAACCGCGAACGAGGAAGGTGCCGAGCAGGGTGTTGCGGCATATCCAGAGTCCGAGCGGGAGTGGTTTCGATTTCGGCAGATGAAAGGCCGATGTATTGAGCACCACGAGACGTTTGATGCATTCGGGGTGGCGCGTGGCATAGACCATGCCGATCATGCCGCCCCAATCATGCACGACGAGTGTGATATTGTCGACAATACCGAGCGAGTTGAGCAATGCTTCGAGGTCTGCAACGCGAGACTCAAGAGTGTAGTCATACTTATCATCGCCGGGTTTGTCCGAGAGGCCGCAACCGATGTGGTCGGGTACGATGCAACGATAGTCATCCTTTAACGCGTTCACGAGATTACGATAGTAAATGGACCAGCTCGGATTGCCATGTACCATGACGACCGGATCGCCATCACCCTCGTCGAGGTAATGGTATTTCAGTCCGTCACGGTCGAGGAATTTCCCGGTATAGGGATATATTTCGTTGGATATGTCAAAGGCCATGTAGTTTTCCGTCTGGAGTTGTCCGAATTACCATTCGAGACCGAGCATCATGCAATTCAGTCCGCTACCGATGCCCAGGAACGCGACCGTATCACCTGGTTCAAGGAATCCCCGTTCATCGGCGAGCGCGGCAGTGAGCGGAACGGATACCGTACCAATGTTACCGAGGTATTCAAAGGTAGAAAAATCCTTTTCTTCAGGTACGCCGATGGTATTCAAGATGATTTCGCGATTGGCCTTACCCACTTGATGGCAGATGACTTTGTCGACCGAGGCGCTGGTCCAATCCAGTTCTGCGCACAGTGCATTCCACGTGTCCGCGCCAAGATGGACGCCGTATTTCAGTACGTTGACCGCATCGGTGTACATCAACTGCCGAACGTCCTGTCCCGATTCCGGAGCAAGTCCCCAGAAACACAGGCCATGATGCTCCGGCGCGGACAGCGATACACCGCCCAACAGTCTGTGCGCGTCTTTGGCGTCGAAAGAACCGTCCGTGAGTAAAACGGCCGCCGCACCCGATCCTCCGGTCAATGTGGCCATGGCCGTAGAGAAAAATTCGATGCTGGTATCTTCAAGCATACGTTGAATCATGATGTCGTTGATTTCGCGGGCCGTTTCGCAGGATACGACCATGCCCGCGCGAATTTGCCCGAGCTCGATCTGGTTGGCGATGTCGAAGATGCCGTTCAACACGCCGAGGCACGCATTGCTGATGTCGTAAATGTGAGTGTTGCCTTTGATTCCGAGTGCCGAAGCCACGTGGCACGCGGTCGCGGGTTCAAAATTCTCACGGTTCACGCCTGCGTAGATGAAGGTGCCAATGTCTTCAGGCTCCACCTTCGATTGATTCAACGCATACTGGGCCGCAGCGGTCGCGCCCTCGGTCAGGGTATAGCCTTCATCCCACCAGCGACGCTCGCGAATACCGGTGAGTGCTTGTAACTGTCCGACCGACATACGCTTAGAGGTATACAACGGCGCAAGACGTTCTTCGAGCTCGTCAGAAGTAACCACATCCGGGGCGAGTTCATAACCCAATGCTTCAATATATACGCGTGAATACTTCATATTCCCCCATGCATCCTCAGGTACCCGGTTTCAATTGCACGGAGAATCGTTTCATTTGATAGATGATGCGCCCATCGACACACAAGAAACCTTCGGCGGTAAGCGTTTGGGTAGCGTCGTCGGAGCCGGTGATGGTGGCTTCGACGGTGACACGTTTGTCTTTTGGGATGACCTGGCCGCGGTAGCCCCATTCGTGTTCGCATCCTGAAAGTAAGGCTTCGATGCGCGGCGTTTCTGTGACCGCCCAACGTTCGATGGCGACATGGTTGACCAGTTGCAAGAAGGATTCGAGTCCAAGTGAGCCGGGGCATACGGGATCCTGATAGAAGTGGGCCTTAAAGAACCACGCATCCGGATTCACGTCGAGCGTTCCGCGAATAAATCCGAGTCCATTGTCGCCGCCCAGTGGATCAAAAATTTCAATCGTGTCGATCATGCGCATCTGCTCGTCGGGATAGGAGCCGGTTTTCGGATAGTCGAAAGGTTTTGTTACGGTGCGCTCGGCTTCGGTGGGTTCGTGAAGCTGCACGTTGGTGAAACCGACCTGATTGGCAAGGGCTTCGTCGGAGAAGTAACCGAAATAGGTGTTGCCGATATAAACAGTCTGTGCGCCCGCTTTCACTTCATAGTCGTAGTGCTGGATGATCATACCGCCTGAACTGGATACGCCGGTACACTTCACATGTACGCCAAGCGTCCCGACATCGCGGCCTACGGGCATCACATGGGTAGCTTTCCCGCCCAGATTTCGGAAATGCAGATCGACATCGCTGGTGAGTGCCGAGCCGATATACGCCGCGAGCCATCCACAGGGTTGCAGCGCGATTTCGAGCAGAACACTGAAAGGCATGAGTTCTTGACGGTTCGCGTCGAAATACCATTCGTCCGACGGCACGTCGTATTCGGAAACGATGGTACCGCCTGCTTTCATCACCCACTGCTCCGCGTTGACTTCCATAATGCGATCGAGAAATTGGAACGGTGGGCGTGGAAGGCGCGCAATGATGCGTCCTTCGTCAAAAATCTTGTAGCGATCCCCGAATGCTTCGGAAGGTTTACCGGAAGAAAATGCGAGAATCGATTCGTAATCAAAAAGAGATTGCCGAGGCTGCATGATTCCTTGTATGCCCCGCTCCCACATCGTCTCCAGCGATTCACGCGTCCACCCGGTCATCTGAATGGAGAGGTCGTTCATTTCGACGGCGGGTTTACCATCGACATACATCATGGTGTCCGCGATGGCGTAGGGCGACGGATTGTAGCCGAGTTCCTTGATGGTGATCTCGTAGATGACCCTGTCGGACGATTCATTCACCTCACCGCGGCATTTGAGCTTACCCGTCACGCCTGGAACCGGTTCATACACAACCGAATCGGCTTCACCCACCCAGCCCATGCGCATCAAATAAATCCGCATCGTGTGCAGGCTGCATTCGTACATGAGTGTGCCCGGCATCACGCGGTCATCGACAAAGTGACAGGTCAGGAACCAGTCATCGGGATGAATGTCCATCTCGCCGCGAATGAGTCCAAGCCCAAAACGTCCGCCACCGGGTTCGACATCCGTAATTCGCTCAACGAGGCACATCTTGCCATCGGGCAGACCAGCGGGATTGTTTAATCCGATACCTGAAAAGGCATCACCAAAACACGCGACGTAGTCTCCGCCTCGTAGCGCGGTGACTTGCGCGTCAGAATAGGATTCTTGTCGCATGGGCACGAGATCACGCCAGTCATCGGGTCGCACACCCGGCATCGGACGCAAATCCAACTCGGTTTTCACAACGCCTTGCCCGGCATCAAGTTCTTCGCGCGTGAAAAATCCCGCACATCCGTTGCGCATGGTCAAAAAGGATTCACCATTTACGGTCGCGTCGTAATTAAATTTGAATAAGTAGGTATCACCCTGCTGAAAAAATCGTTCAATACGGATGTCGAAGTGAATGGTCTCACCGGGACCGGGCAAGGAACGATGAAAGGTCACGTCCGCATCCAGGAGACGATACATCGCCAACCCTTTGGTCTCGAAATCGATGCCAAGATAGGCAGACAAAACAAGGTCGGCCTGTCCGGCTTCGACCGCGATGCAGGTCGGGATGCGTCCGCAATCGAGATACCACGCGTTCGGCAGAATATCGTGCTCGGTCACCACGCGGCCATTCGTCATGGAGCGGGCATCCCCGTGGAAGGAAATGATTCGGTCTACAAGCATAAGCGGCTCATCAGGCAGTCGCACGCGCGTGGGATGGGAATCGATTTCGCGCCATTCCTGGCCCATCGATGCGCCAATCGAGCCGATTGCGTATTCCATACATTGCTCGCGTGTCATGGCGACGGACGACCCAGTGTAAGCGGAACGTGATGGCGGCGGAGGCGCAGCTGGAGGCGCCGGGGTCGTGGCGACTTCGGTGGCTATGATTTCCGCACCGGTCATCAGCGCCTGCGTCAGGGATAATTGATAGGCAATCGTTTCTTCGAGAGCTTTGGTCGTTTGCTGAGCAAATCGCAAGTAGGTTTCGTGCGCCTGAACCTTTACCTCCTCGGTGTCGAGCCATTGCTGCATAGCGGGGTCTGTCGTGCCGACCGCGACAGGCGCTGGAGCTGCAAATACAGGCACCTCGAATTCAGGCGCGGGAGTGGCCGAGGCTGGCGCAGGCTCGGGTTCTTCGTATATTGGTGTGGCATCGATTGGCTCGGACGTTGTTTCGCGATGAGGCATCACCACCTGAATCGGATCGCCACCAGTGTGTACCCGAAGCATCGGCATATCGTGCGTGTCGAGTGCGGGATCCGCGATGGTCGTCTCCTGACCGTACAAAACGCTGAGATCAACCGGTACGCGTTCGGCGATGAGTTGCCCGAGCGTGCGCAGCACAGTGGTCGTGATTTCCTGACCCTGCTTGCATACCGTCCGCGCGACGTAGGGTCGGTCGCCCAGAATTTCACCGATCATGCGCGAACAAGAGCCCCCCGGTCCCATTTCGATAAAAATGCGCGCGCCATCGTCGTAGGCGGCTTCGACAACCTTGGGGTAATCGATACCGTAAAGGGCTTGCGCGAGCACGGAGTCTGCGGCACTGTCAGAGGTCAGGTTGTAGGCCGTTCCCCATGCGCCGCTGTAAAACTGAACATCGCGCGGTTGGGTCGTCGGCAACACGTGCAGTTCACGATACGGTTCCTGAACTTCTTCGGCGACTTCGCAGTGTACGGTGGTCACGCCCTGCAAGGGAAAGAATTCGCAGTCTAGTTTCTTCACGAGCTTTTCAACTGCGTGGGGATCGCCACCGACTACGCACTCGTGCAAGGTATTCACGATAAGGTTGTAGACTTTTTTGTGATCGGTTAACGCGGCACGCACAACCTTTGCGGGTCGGTCAATGACGCCAAGCGCCCAGTCTACCGTCGTATTGCTGGGAACTTTCCAGAGCTTGCGGGCGGCCTTGTACTCGCCAGCGAGATCTTCGGTAAACAAGGTGGACTCTTCGATGCGGCGGTGCATCTCGTCGCGTTGGGTCCAGGCCTTCAGCGAGAAAAATCCCGCCATTTCGCCGAGTGAGTAGCCGAGTACGGCATCGGCTTTTACGCCGAAACTGAAAATGAGATCGCTGACGGCCGTACCGAGCGCGACCTGGCCGAACAGCGTAGCCTTGTGATTTTCATTGAGTGCCGTGGCCGATTCGCTATTCCAAAACACATCGGGTTGAAACTGACTCTTAAGCGTCGCGTTGTCCTGCGACTGTTCGCGGAAAATTTCGGGCCATTGCACGGATAAATCCTGCCCCATCCGCAAATATTGATTGCCGGAACCCGGATATACGAAAGCTACTTTGCCTTGTGCGCCCAAGGGATTAGCGTTGAAGAAAACGCGGTCGCGCACATGAGGTGGGACGTGTTGTCGCGAGGATAGACCATATCCCTTCTCAGCCGATTCGCGCAGTCCCGGTTTCGCAAAATCAATCTGCGTAACCAGTTCCGAACCGTTGCGTGCGACGAAGGCCACGGCGAGTGCTTTGCCGTTGTCCTCGCGATTGTCATGCCACCAGCGACGTGCCAGGATTTCAACCGGTGCCTCAGGGTCGCGTTCTATGAATGCGCGCAAACGCCCTAGTCCGATCTCAAGTGCCTGCACATTGTTTGCTTCAACGAAGAACAGCCCTTCGGCTCGACTCCCCAGGGGTTGAAGTCGTTCGGTCTGAATATGCGGTTCGTTTTTATATTCGAAGGACTCAAGCACCATGTGCGTGCAATTGCCATCGAAACCAAACGAACTCACCCCTGCGCGCAGTGGGCCTTGGTCACTGTTGCGCAACCAGTATTGAGGCTTTTTGGAGCAGAACAGGCGGTGCCCGGAGGGTTGAAATTCTTCGCGCAAATCATCAATACCGCGCAGAGGCGGCAGTATTTCCTGATAGAGCGACAGGCATGTTTTTACAAGGCTCGCGATTCCCGATGCGGCTCCGGCATGACCGATGTCCGCTTTCGCGCTGGTCACCATGCATCGTCCATCGTCGTTTTCTTTGAACGAACGACTGAGCGCGCGGGATTCGATATAATCTTCGTCGGGACTGCCGCTTCCGCTGGCTTCGATGAGACCGACGCTGTCGATTTCAACCTGCGCATCAGCATACGCACGTTTCAGAGCGTCCGTATAAGCCGATTCGGTGGGCGTGGAAGATTCAACGCCGCCGCCCGATGCGGTTCCGATTCCCTTGATGACCGCATAGACCCGATCTCCGTCCCGCACGGCATCGTCGAGACGTTTCAGGACTACGGCAGCGGCTCCTTCACCGACCAGACTTCCGTCGGCCTGCGCATCGAAGGGTCGACACGTGCCCGATGGCGAATACGCGCGTTCCTGGTGACTCGTCAACACGGATCGCATGTCACCGTTCAAGTCGACACCACCCGCGACGGCCTGATCGAGACTTCCACTTTGCAATGCACGCACAGCGACCTCGATGGCGCGTGCGCTGGAATTTTCTTCGCTGGAGATCGTATAGCTGGGTCCGCCGATACGGAATTCGCGCGCAATGCGACTCGCCACGACGCTACCGAGCGCGCCCATCGTTCTGTTCGCGGAGAGTGGCGGTATGAAGGCGTCGCGCAGAGACTCTATCCAGTCGTCCAACTCGTCGGGACTGAGCGAAAGTCCAAGCTGCCTGGCCCATTCCTTCGCTTTATTGGCCAGAGACCATCGGAAACTGAAGTTGGTCGCGTTCAAATCCATACCGATGCCGATGAAGACGCCAGTGCGTTCATTGGTTTTGTCGTGAATACCGCTAGCGGCCTCTTTCGGGTTCAGTCCGCTATCGATGAGTGCACGCGCGGCGACTTTGAGCATCAACAACTGCTGGGGCAACATCTCTTCGAGTTCTTTTGGAGGAATACGAAACATGTCGCGAGGTATTTCGACCGTGTCGGAATAAAACCCCTTGAACGGAGTGTGATTCAAGCCTTGCAGGCGATACCACGCGCTCTGTTCAATGCCCCACCATCCTGACGGCGTCGTGGGTTCGTCTTCGTTACGACCACCGAGCACACGCTCCTGGAATGCGCGCAACGTGTCCCACTGTCCGAAGCTGGCGTCCATTCCTACGACAGCAATGGCGACGGGTTCTTCGGATGCCGAGTCGATTTCTATCGGGGTGACGCTACGACTCTGTGAAAGATTGAATTCAGGATCCCATTCTTCGAGGATGACATGGGCGTTGATGCCGCCGAAACCGAAGGCACTCACGGCAGCGCGGCGGGGCGTCTGTTTATCGCGTTTTTCCCATGTTTTACTCTCGGACAACACGGCGAAGGGACTCTTGGAGAGTTCCATCTCCGGATTGGGTTGTTTGAAATTGGCCGTCGGCGGCAAGGTACGGTGTTTCATCGCCAGAATGGTTTTGATAATGGCGGCCGAACCCGCTGCGGTGAGTAAATGTCCAATGTTGGACTTCACGGAACCGAGAACACACTGCTCGGGTTGCCAGTGATCGCCGCCCCAGAGGGCTTTCAAACTTCTGACTTCGGTCGCATCGCCCAGTGGCGTACCGGTGGCGTGGCATTCGACATGATCCATGTCTTGCGGGCGCAATCCGGCATTTTCGTAGGCTTCGTGCATGGCCCTGAGCTGTCCATCCGTCATCGGCGCAAGCAGGCTTCCACCGACATCGTTGGACAAACCGATGCCGCGAATCACCGCATGAATGGTGTCGCCATCGCGCTGCGCATCGTCGAGTCGTTTGAGCAGCAAGATCCCACAGCCTTCTCCCACGACGAGTCCGTTTCCGTTCTGGTCGAAGGGAGAGCATGTGCCCGTCGGCGAAAGCGCGTGTAACTGAGAGAATCCCATTTGGGTGTATAAACAATCGGGTCGCGAAAGACCTCCCGTCAACATCGCGTCAGCACGCCCGGATTGCAACTCATCTATTGCGAGTTTTAGCGCATATAACGAAGATGAGCACGCGGCATCCAGCGTAAAACTGCCACCACCGAGTCCAAGCGCGTTGGCCAACACGCCAGCAGGCAGACCCGCCACGTATCGATTCATGGGAGAGGTCTTGGAAGGGTTGTGCAGAGTGCTCTGACCAAGAACTTTTTCTTCCAGGATGCGCCCGAAGAACTCGCGTGTGATCGTAGAGGAAGATTCGGACGGCAGTGCAAGATTACCAATCATTACGCCTACGCGACTTCGATCCACATCGGCCACTCTCGCGTCGTAGAACGCCTGATGCCCTGCGGCGAGTAACAACTGGACTGCCGGGTCCAATTCAGCCACCAGTTCAGGCGATATTTCCAAACCATGGGCGGGCAATTTCGGAATGGCATCTATCAGACAGCCGCGTGTTGAGTACACCTTGTCGGGCGTGGCTTTGGCTTCAGCAAACGCGTCATCCTTGGACAAAATCCAGCGATCATCGTCCACCTCGCGCGCGGAATCTTTCCCCTGCACGACATTTTGCCAAAAGCCATCCAGATCGGAGGCCCCGGGAAATATGCCGCCGATACCGACGATGGCTATGGGTGATTTGTCCGGCATGACCTTGGACTATCCCTTCGACGGGTTATCGGCGAGGTGTGCGCGCTGAAAGGCTTCGTTCAGGCTGGCATCAATGACGCATTCGTATCCTTCGATACGCGCGAGCAGTGCGCCGGTCTTGGTGCTAAGACAGTCAATCGTGGCGACGGCCTGATGAGCAGAATCTTTTTCGATGCGCGCCCGAATGGAAACTTCTCCTTTGGGCCATGAGGATTGATATTGCGTGTAGCGCTTGAACGATACCGGCAACGATCCCGCTTTGTATTTTTCAAAGACCCACAGAATCATCGCCTGAAACGCGCAGTCCATCACCATGGGATCACCGACCCATTTACGCCGCAACGGCTTCGTCATCCAATCGGTCGGGGATGGCGCGGGTTGAACGGTTGCGTCGACACCGCCCTCACCGTATCCGGTCACCGCACAGATTCCCTGGAAGGCTTCACCGTGGAAAAGTAGCCCGTTATCGTAAACTTCGTTCATGGTATGGGGATAATCACCGAGCGAGTTTTCCGAATCGATTTCTTCAGCGACCTCATAACGCGTTCCGAGTCGCACGGTGCCTTGCGCATGCAGCGTGGACCAGTTGCCTCCCGAACGCAGCGTGACATGAACGAGATTTTTGCCATTCCGTTGGTCAGATTTCGTAGCGACCAGTGCAAGTTCAAGCGATTCGGACTCGCCGATGCGTACGCCTTTGAATACGCGCACATCATCAATGCCAAGATAATGCAGTCCCGGATTCGCATGCAGCGCGGTATGCGCAAACCATTCCACAAAAATCGCGACCGGCAGGACCGCCTTGCCATCGATTACATGTGACTTCAGAAAGGAATGGCTTTGCGTGTCGATCGTTGTGGTCAACGTAGGAACAATCTCTTCGTCGGTTGTCGAAGTACTCACCGGAGCGTCACCCGCGCATCCCAGGATGACGATTTCCTGATTTCCTTGTGGCGATTGATTGAGCTCACGCAGGAGATAATCAGCTCCGGCTTGCAATCCGATGAGACCGATGCCTTCACTTTCGAATACCGCACGCAGCGACGGTGTCACCATGCCTCCGGCCCAAGGCCCCCAGTTCACGGAGACAACGCGGCAGTCGGGACGCGCTTTCGACTGAGTGTGGGCGATCTTGTTGAGCACTTCGTTCGCCATGGCGTAATCCACCTGACCCTTGCGACCGAAACGTCCCGTAGAAGAAGAGAATAATACCATCGCCTTGAGCGGATCGTTTGAAAGGGCACTCAGTAACGCGCGTAACCCGAGAACTTTTGTATCGTAGACGTTATCGAACTGTTCGCGCGTCTTATCATGAATGAATCGATCAGCAAGAACGCCTGCGCCATGGACAAACCCAGTGATCGGGCCATGTTCCGCGCGTACTTCGGCTAGAATTGTTGCAACGGACTCGGCATCGCGGATATCAACACTGCGATAAATCAAGGTCGACCCCGCCGCTTCCATCCGGCCAATCATCTGCGCCATTTCACGGTTACGTGCGATGGCATCATAGACCGATTGCAGATCTTTCGGCGACAACTTTTCGTCTGTATTCTGCATGATGGCTTTTTTGATCTCGGCTTCCGAGTCAACACCCGCCAGCCAGCTTTCCTCGTCAGAGGGGGCTGCACTCCGACCAAGAAGCAGCAGTGTAGGCGCTCCGGCCTCGGCAAAACTCGCGGCGACTTCAGCGGTAACCCCGCGCGCGCCACCGGAGATGACAATGACATCCTCGGAAGTGAAATTAAGAGGTGCCGATTCATCCACGGACACGTCTTCGAGTTCAAGCGTTACGATACGATTCGCAGAAAGTCCCATTTCGACAGGCGCATCCTGAAGCAATTCATCAACCACGGCTTTTGCAGCGACTTCTTTCGACTCAAAATCAGATGCGATGTCCAACGCGCGAGAATTGACCGTGTCCCATTCGTGGGAAGCGGTCTTGGCGAGACCCGCGAGGCTTCCAGTCAGGGCTTGTGACTCGGAACACGCACCCGTCAACCCAAATTGACCATCCATGCGCGACACGGTGGCAAAAAGAGTCTTCGATTTAAGTTCGGAAAGATGTCGAGTTGCGGCTTGCACATCGAAGAACGCTGATTTCAGTGCATCATCATCGAAACCGTCTTCGGGTGCAATCAAAAGGACAGCCTGTGAATCTTCGGAGGGTGTGAGTGCGGTAGAAAACCCACGCTCGGACAATTCATTGGTGACGGCTTTCGTAAGTGCATCACTTTCGTCGCCCAGAATGGTCCATAGTGCGTCGGCGTTCAAATTAAAGCGCGCCCGTTTCGCGGGAACCGATCCGACAGTGATGACCTGACGCTGAATGCGGTCAATTTTGTCGACTGGCGATTCTACTGTTGGTGCAGATACATTCTCGGTCTGCGCGGGTGCCGGATTCGGTGCCGATTCGCTCAGCGTCCGCAACACATCGTCGATGGTTTCCAGGTTACCGAGTGCTTCGGCCTCGACGGTGGGCAATTCGGGATGCGCTTCTTGCATCGCCGACAAAATTTCAACGCGTTTGATCGAATCGATGCCAAGGTCCGCGTCGAGGCTCATCGAGGTGTCGAGCATATCGGCGGGATACCCCGTTTTGTCAGAAATGATATCGAGTAAATCGGAACGCATGGTGTCCAGATTAACGCTCAACGATGTCGCGACCGCTGCGGGCGCTTCTGCAGCGCTACGGTCGGCAAGATAATCGAGCACGTCCTGAAGCGTTTCCAGTGCGCCCATGTCTTCGGCCTCTACGCTGGGCAGTTCAGGCATTTCTTCTTGCAACGCAGACAATATCTCTACGCGTTTTATTGAGTCGATTCCCAGATCGGCGTCGAGACTCATTTCGAGCTCTAGCATATCCTCGGGATAACCTGTTTTCTCTGAAACAATCTCCATCAGCAGGCGCTGAACGGTCGCGCCGGGAACGGATACGGGTGTGCCTACAGGGGCGTATTCCTTCAAGTGATCGACAATATTTTGCAATGTCTCCAGGCTACCCAGGACTTCGGCCTCAATCGTCGGAAGCTCGGGCATGGACTCTTGCAAGGCGGAGAGAATTTCTACCCGTTTGATGGAATCAATGCCAAGATCGGCGTCAAGACTCATCGAAAGTTCGAGCATGTCCGTGGGGTACCCGGTTTTTTCAGACACGATATCCAACAGTACCAGCGTGAGCTGTTCTTGTGATGCCTGCGCCGCCGCGGGTGAACCGGCAAGCGTGTCGTCCGTAACGACGGTGTCGAGTTTACCGACGATATCCTGAAGCGTCTCGATTGAACCCAACTCGTCGGCTTCGATGGTTGGTAATTCGGGGATTTGTTCTTGCAAGGCAGAAAGAATTTCGACTCGTTTGATGGAGTCAATCCCGAGATCGGCATCAAGACTCATCGAAAGTTCAAGCATGTCTTCGGGATACCCGGTCTTCTCGGAAACGACCGCCATCAGCGTCTTCACCACCAGCTCACTTGTTTTCGCTTGTGCCGGAGCAACCGTCGGCGCAGGTGCGGTCATCGGTTCCGGAACGATCGGCTGAAGTGTTTGAGCAATCGGCTGTACGGGTGTCGCCGCAGGCATGACAGGCATCGACGCAACCTGTCCGGTCTGGGAATAGAGCGCCTGTTGCTGTTGCATAAGCGTAGTAAAGGTTTTACTGGCCTGTTCCTGGCCTTGCAGGAATTGCGCGTGTAGCTGCGCGGTCTGTTGTTGCATCTGTTGCAAGGCCGCGATATTCGATTGCGTCTGAGCGAGCAAATTGCTCAGCGCGGAATTATCCGTAGGGATAGGCGCAGATTGTACGGGTGGCGCGACGGGTTGAGGCATCGAAGCGATTCCAGGATTCGATACCACTGCTTGCTGAGATGCCGGAGTTGCAGGTGCCACAGGTTTCGGCGGCGTAGCGGCTTTCTCCATACGCTTGAGCGATTTGTCGGACCGATAGTTGGCGCCGGTCAGTTCCAGGATAAGGCGTTTCTTGCCGTCGGACGCAGGCGGCACAACAAAATGTTCGTCCCACGGTGCCAGATCGACCGTATGTCCCAGCGCGGCCGTTTGCGCGAGCGTTTTCGCGAGGTCAGTGATGCCCGACTGTTTACCGTTTGATGCGTCGAGGGCGTAAGCATTAGGCGACGTGTCTTTGAGAATCGCTTTTATGAGTCCCGTCATGCGTGCGCCGGGTCCCACTTCGATAAAGGTGCGTACGCCGGATTTATAAAGCGCCGTAATTTCGTTGACGAATTCAACTGGATTCGCGAGCTGATTGGCGAGAAGTGTGCGGGCTTCTTTGATATCTTTCGGATACTGTTCGCCTGTTGTGTTTGAAAATATCGGAATCGTCGCTTTCGAAAATTCCACGTCGGCCAGTCCCTCAGCGAAAGGTTTCGCAGCATCGGCCACCAGCTTCGAGTGGAACGCCGCAGCGACAGTGAGCGGGGTACTGGAAATCTTGCGCGCGTCAAATACGCCTTTGGCTTGTTGAATCGCTTCCGTCGTACCGGAAAGCACCGCTTGCTCAGGAGAATTCTTGTTGGCAATGACGACATCGAGTTCTTCTTCATTGATGACAGCCTGGGTCGCTGCAATGTCCCCGCGCACAGCGAGCATCGTTCCGCAATCACCCTCGCCTGCTCCCATGAGTTCACCGCGAAGCTTCGAGGCTTGCACGAGTCCATCGGCGGTAAGTACGCCTCCCGCATGAAGCGCGGTCAATTCGCCGTAGCTGTGTCCAGCGGCGGCTTCGGGTGCAATGTCAAAACGGCTCAGCACATTCATCGCTCCGAGACTGACGCAACCAATAGCGGGTTGCGCAACGCCGGTTTTCGTGAGCGCGGCGGTATCTCGTTTGGCGAATTCTTTGTCAAAGGTTGGGTGCGGATAGATGCGATCGCTGAGTCGTGTACCGTCTTCCCCGATTCCGTAGACCTCGTCCGCGAGATCGAGTGCATCGATCATTTCGGGGAACTGACAAGCGAGATCCTTCAGCATGTCGGTATATTGCGCGCCCTGTCCGGGGAATATAAATGCGAGTTGTCCGTCGGGCGTGCCCGTGCCGTAGTAAATGCCTTCGGGCGATGACCAGGATTCGGTGCCGCCGTGTTTGTCAAAGCCAGCGGTCACGGCGGACTTCAGTTTTGAGAAATTCGATTTGCCACACTCGATTACAAGCACAAGACGGCAATTCTTAGTCGCATCAAAGGATTCGCGGCTCAGTTTCGCTTCCGCGCGCAACGTGGCCCAGTCAGAGTCAGCAACTTTATTGACCGTCACCTTGAGTTCTTCGGGCGTGTCGGTGGAATAGGCGAGTATCTGGGTCAATCCATCCCAATCGACCTCGGTTTTCTTGGGCACATATTCTTCCAACACTAAATGGAAATTGCTGCCTCCAAAACCGAAGGCGCTGACGCCCGCACGACGTGGGTGACCATCGCTACTGACCCAGGGACGTTTTGTTGTGTTGACGTAGAAGGGTGTCGTGCCCGGAGCGACGGCATCCGCAGGCTGATCAACTTTGATGGTCGGAGGCAATACTTTGTTGTAAAGACTGAGAACGGCTTTGATGAGTCCAGCAGCACCCGCTGACGATTTCGTGTGACCGATCTGTGATTTCACGGAACCAAGCGCGCACCATGTGCCGACACGTTCGCTTCCGTTTCCGTAGACATCGCACAGGGCAGACGCTTCCACCGCATCGCCCTTCATCGTGCCGGTACCATGTGCTTCAAGCAATTCGATAGTGTCCGGGGTTACGCCGGCCGCACGGTAGGCTGATTCGAGGCATTTCTTTTGTCCGGGTGAGCTTGGCGCATAGATAGCATCGCCTTTACCATCGCTCGACGATCCCACGCCTTTGAGCACGGCGTAAATTTTATCGTCGTCACGTTCGGCATCCTCGAGACGTTTGAGCACAACCATGCCCAGGCCTTCGCCGAGAATCGTGCCATCGCAATCATTGGCGAATGGTTTGGAATTTCCTGTCGGCGACAGTGCAGGCGTTTTCGAGAAACACATGTACATGAAAATATCGTTGAAAGTATCTGTGCCGCCGGTGATGACCATGTCGGCCTTGCCGGATTCGAGTTCCAATGCAGCAAGATGCAACGCGCTGAAAGAACTCGCACAGGCCGCATCCACCACGCAATTCGTGCCACCCGTATTCAGGTATTTCGAGATGCGTCCGGCCACGACATTGCCGAGCAGTCCGGGAAACGATGCCTCCTGCCAATCCACATAAGAATCGCTCATGCGTGACATGGCATCTTCGATCTGAGCCGCTTCCATACCCGCGTCCTGCATCGCCTTGCGCCATTGCGGATGACTCAAACGTGCGCCAAGAGGGATAACGAGCTCCAACGCACCCGTGACACCGAGGATCACGCTGACTTTATCACGATCAAAATCGTCCGTCACTCCATAGCCCGCATCTTCCATCGCTTGTTCGGCCACAACCATACCGAGCAGTTGAGCGGTGTCGGTCGCTTCGATGGTGGTCGGCGGCATGCCGTATTTGAGCGGGTCGAATTTGTAGGGTTCGATAAAGCCCCCGCGGCGACCGTAGGTGAAGTCGGGACGTTTCTGATCGGCGTCGTAGTAGTCGTCCGGGCTCCAGTGCGAGTCCGGCACCTCCGTGATCGCGTCCACACCTTCCTTGATGTTGGACCAGTATTGTTCAAGGTCCTGCGCTTTGGGGAACATGCTGCCGATGCCCACGATGGCCAAAGGTTTGAGCTGTTCACCGTTCGCTTTGTTCTTGTCGGTCGCGTCACTCACTGGGACGACTCCTTTGCACTGCCTGGTTCGTTTCGATCTATTCGAAAAAGCCGCTCAACTCGTCGAGCGAACGGGGCTGAAGATTCAGGTCTGTTGCCGTAACACGCAGGCCGAGATTGCGGGCCTGTTGCACACGGGTTAATACCGCCGCGCCGTAGAGAATATTCTTGCCGACGACTTCCACGCCGCGCTGGGTGTACTCTTCCAGAAACGAACCGCTGGCCCATTCGTTGAACGCGCCCATGGCCGGGCCACACCAGATTTGAAAATCCATCTTGCGATCTTCGACACCGCGATTTGCCCACATCGACGCCTGCCCAAGATACGAACGAAACACGAGCGCCATTTTATGTTTGGGATTTTCCTCGGCACGTACAATCTGGCGCGGGTCGCGTTCTTCGAAGAATGCTTTCGTACTCGCCCACGTTTCCTCAAAGGTCGCCCGAAATACCTGCTTCTCCAGCTTTTCCCGTTCGGCCTGAGGAATTTCTTCAAGGCTGTTGTAGGCGCGATAGAGTTCGTATAGCTTATTGCCCCGCATGGCAAACATGGTACCGCGTTTCACCACTTGCACCGTCACGCCCATTTCAAACATGTCCGCGGCGGGCGCCTTGGCGACGTCGGCCTGTTTGGTTTCAGAAAGCATCTGGCGTACGAGGTCAGAAGTCCCCGATTCCTGGCAGGCCTGATTCACCGTACCCGTAACGATATAGGCCGCACCCATCACAAATGCAGCGACGGCGGATTCCGGCGTAGATATGCCTCCGCCAAGACCGACACGCAACGGCACATCATATCCGTGTTCTGTTTGCATACGGTCACGCAAGGAAAGAAGCGTTGGCAACAAGGAGAGCGCGGGACGATGATCGGTATGACCGCCTGAGTCGGCTTCAGCGGTAATGTCTTGCGCAATGGGAACGTGTTTAGAAAGTTCTGCTTCCTCTGCCGTAATTTCTCCGGCATCAAGCAATTTTTGCACGATCTTTTCGGGTGCCGGAGAGAAGAATTTTTCGGCCAGCTCTTCGCGTGAAACCTTCGCCACAATCTTGTTCGGCGTTACCATCGTGCCATCTTCAGCACGGTGAATTCCGGTGAGTCTGTATTTGACAACAGCCGGAGTAATTTTCAAAAACGCCGACGCCTCTATCAAATGAACGCCTTTGTCCAGCATCATATCCGCGATGGCCATTTCCACGGCAGACTCGTTGGGCGAGTGAATCAGATTCACGCCAAAGGGTTCATCGCCGAGAGATGCCTTGAGTCTATCAACCGCGTGCTCGACCTGTGGCACGACGAGTCCTGCTGCACCAAAAAATCCGAGCATTCCACCGCGACTCATCGCCTCCACGACTTCGACGGACGCGATTCCGTTGGCCATGGCACCCGCGACATACGCGAATCGCAGCCCGTGATCTTGACAGAAACTCGGATCGCCCAAGGTTGCAGGATTGACGGCAGCGATGGTGCCGAGCACAGGGATGTTGACCTGTTCGGAAGAGGCCGCGGAGATGTCCACGGCGTATACGCATTCCAATTGGTCACCCGAAGCGATTACGGCCAATCCGGCATCGATCTGCCCGATTAGATCACCCATCGAGCGGTCATTTCGGGCTTGGGCCACGGCCTCTTCGGAGGTGAATCCGGCTATTGGACGGTTTCCAACGGTATTTTGGGTCGAAATAGTGCTCACATGTAATCCTTATAACTAACTGTCAATACTTATGTTACGAACAAAAAAGAACGCTTCTCAGCGTCGCAGCTTCGATTCGTCAACAGTTTCCCTCAGCCTATCAAAAAACACTCTGAATCGAGGACAATATCATACAGGGTATCTCCTTAATTTTCAATTCTTTAGGGGGATCTGGAATGGGACTCAACGGGATTCACCGACACCTGTTTTCTTCTACAATAGGGGATTGATCGGACAAAACTTTTTGGTTATGCTTGACGGGTATTGCGTGTAAGGCGATACAACTGTATTTATACCCTGTCATTGCAACATAAGAGGACCCATTCATGGCAAAAAAACTCACCCGTCGAGGCTTTCTGAAAGGCACAGCTGCGGCTGCTGTCGCTTCACAACTCAAAAAACCATTCCACACCCACAATCCGAATTACACCTTGGCAGCCTCCAAGCTGAATATCGCTGCGATTGGAGCGGGCGGTAAAGGCCACGCCGACACGAACGGTTGTGCGGACGAAAATATCGTTGCACTGTCTGACGTCGACTGGAAGAACGCGCGACGCACCTTCGAAGAAATGCCGAAAGCTAAACGTTACAAAGACTTCCGCGAAATGTTGGATAAACATCCGGAGATTGACGCCGTCACTGTTTCAACGCCGGATCACTTCCACGCCTACGCCGCCGATTACGCGATGCGCCAGGGCAAACACGTATATTGCCAAAAGCCTCTGACCTACAGCATCGGTGAAGCGCGTCACCTGACTCTGACCGCACGTGAAACGGGTGCCATCACTCAAATGGGTAATCAGGGCCACAGCTTCAACGGCGTGCGCGACATGTGCGAACTCATCTGGAGCGGCGCGATTGGCGACATCAAAGAAGCACACATTTGGACCAATCGTCCGGTATGGCCGCAAGGCATCGGTCGCCCGGACAGAGTGGATAAGGTTCCCGAAACTCTTGACTGGGATCTCTGGCAAGGTCCAGCTCCACACCGCCCTTACAGTCGCAAGTACTTGCCGTTCAACTGGCGTGGCTGGTGGGATTATGGTGCCGGTGCGCTCGGCGATATGGCGTGCCACATTGCTGACCCCGCGAACTGGGCGCTCAACCTCAGTTCGGTTGGCCCTATCAGCGTAGAACTGCTCTCCTCCGATGGCCTCAATGACGAAACCTTCCCGAATAAGTCGGTCATCAAGTATGAATTCCCGGCACGTGGCGATCAGCCGCCCGTGGATCTCTACTGGTATGACGGCGGCAACCTGCCTCCGCGTCCGAAGGATATTCCGGCTGACGTGCAGCTCGGTGAAGGCGACAACGGCACGCTGTTCGTGGGTACCGATGGATACGCGACCTGCGACACCTACGGTGACCGTCCACGTCTTCTACCGGAAAGTAAGTTCAAGAACTTTGTTAAACCTGAGCAGACCATCGAACGCGTTCAGGTGAAAAACAAGGGCAAATCCCCCTACCGCGAATGGATCGAAGCCATCAAGAGCGGCACGAAACCAGGTTCGAACTTCGATTACTCCGGCCCCTTCACCGAATGGGTGGTCATGGGTAACCTGTCATTACGCTTCCCGGGTCAGAAATTGCTGTGGGATGCCGAGAATATGAAAGTGACCAACAACAAAAAAGCCAACAAATTCGTCATGCGTGACTATAAAAACGGCTTCAAGTTGGGCAAACTGGGCTCATACAAGGCCTAGATCAGATTCATACATCATAAGTCACCGCGCGGAGACCCTGATCGAGTCTTCGCGCGGTTTCCTTTTGGCCGGATGCCGAACCACGATTTCCGACATAAAACAGGCATTGATCATCCCCAGTATTTTCGATATGCTTTGTGGATACGCCCATCCCGGTCGTATTGTCACGTCCAACTGTTCGAAAAGGATCGCATCATGGCCAAAAAATTAACACGTCGAAGTTTTCTCAAAGGATCGGCCGCAGCGGCTGTCGCTTTGCAACTCAAAAAACCGTTTCACACCCACAACCCGAACTATACGCTCGCGGCTTCCAAGCTGAACGTCGCCGCGATTGGTGCGGGTGGTAAAGGCGACTCGGATATCAATGCGTGTGCCGACGAAAATATCGTCGCGCTGGCCGATGTGGACTCAAAACGCGCCGCGAAAGCCTTTGCCGAGTTCGAAAAGGCGGACAAGTATGCTAACTTCCGTGACATGCTCGACAAGCATCCTGAAATTGATGCGGTGACCATTTCGACACCGGACCACTTCCACGCCTACGCCGCTGACTACGCGATGCGTATGGGCAAACATGTATACGTCCAGAAACCTTTGACCTACAGCATCGGTGAAGCGCGTCACCTCACCTTGACCGCACGCGAGACCGGTGCCATCACGCAGATGGGTAACCAGGGTCACGCGGGCGACGGCGTGCGCACGATGTGCGAAGATATCTGGAGCGGCATGATTGGTGATGTAACCGAAGTACACATCTGGACGAATCGTCCGGTTTGGCCGCAGGGCATCGCGGCTCCGACTGAGGCACAAGATGTTCCCGAAACGCTTGATTGGAATCTGTGGCAAGGCGTAACGGAACACCGACCCTACAACAGTGCATACCTCCCCTTCAGCTGGCGTGGATGGTGGGAATACGGTGCCGGTGCCTTAGGCGACATGGCTTGCCACATTGCGGATGCGCCAAACTGGGCATTGAACCTCAGCCAAGTCGGCCCGACAAGTGTTGAACTAATTTCGGTGGAAGGCAATAACGACGAATCCTTCCCGACCAAATCAGTCATCAAATATGAATTCCCGGCCCGCGTGAATCCTGCTCAACCACCGGTTACGATCTTCTGGTACGACGGCGGCAACCTGCCTCCGCATCCCAAAGACCTAGCTGCCGACGTTAAGTTGGGTGAAGGTGACAACGGTTCATTGTTCGTGGGCACCGAAGGCTACGCAACCTGCGACACCTACGCAGGCAACCCGCGCTTGCTGCCACGCGATAAATTCCGTGGTGCCAATCGTCACGCCGAAAAATCGCTGGAACGTGTTTCGCTTCCCGGCAAGGACAACTGGAAATCATCGCAGGTTGAATGGCTGAACGCGATCAAAAACGGCACACAACCCGGCTCGAATTTCGAGTACTCCGGTCCATTCACCGAATGGGTAGTCATGGGCAACCTGTCGCTCCGTTTCCCCGGCCAGAAACTCGAATGGGATGCGAAAAACATGAAGGTCACCAACAACGATGCCGCCAACGAGTTCGTCATGCGCGACTTCAAGAACGGGCTGTCGCTGGGTAAACTGGGCTCGTACAAGAAAGCGTAATCGTTCAATAGGAACATCCAGCCGTGCAATGGTCTTAGGGCCATTGCACGGTTTTCTTTTGGCTTAATGAGGGTTTCGCAATGATTGTGCTCGAAACAGAACGGCAAAACACCCCCTCTGTCAACATCATGCAAAAAAATGGGCATGCACTTCGTCAAAAACTACGACAGCGAATTCGGCACATGCGTACGATACAAACTGGAGAATCCGAATCGTTCTTAAACAACCCCCAATCGGCTTTTCTTTCTGCTTCTCTTTCTTTTCACCCGAAAAGAAAGAGAAGGGCGTTTAGTACTGGTACTTCGGCTCCCAATCCTTATCCCCATCCTTCAATATATCCAGGATATGCCAAGTGCTGCAGAAATCGTCGCCGGGACCGATGTTGGCCGCGCCGGCGCGCGTGATGGTATCCGCGTAATCCTTGGAGAAGGTCGATATGCCGGGTTGCGGACGCTCTTTCTCGTTCAGGAATCCCATGTCATCGAAGAAATTGTTGTTCTCACAGGAGACCATCTTGAAGGTACACCCGCGACTCTTCGCGAATTCCTGTTGCACTTCTACAGAGTCCGGTGATGCCACCACAAAGGCCGCGCGATCTTCGAAGTGTTTTGTCAGACCATTGAACCCATCCCCCCAAAGGGTGCAGTAGGTGCAACTTTTGCCCATGTTGTGGATAACGATGAGGTCCTCTTTGTCGTCGAATAAATCCGCCATTCTCTTCGGGCCATCGGGTGTGCCGAACTTGTAATTCTTCACGGCGCGCCCCTCCACTGAACGACGTAACTGAAGCACCTTCTCGCGCGCCTTCACCAGCTCCAATTCAGCTTCTCGAATCTCCAGAATAGCTTGACGTGCATCAGACATTGACCGACTCCTTCCCAGTTGCTATCGTAGGTCTGCATCTATCCTAACCGAATTCACACGATCTGTCTATACCATTTTGTTCCGCTGAAAGGAATTACGCTATGCCCCTCACCGAATCCCTCGAAGACCTCATGCCGGGACTGTGCTACGGTTGCGGCACGCTGAATGAGCATGGTCACCAGATAAAGAGTTACTGGGACGGTGAAGTCTCTCGCTGCACCTGGGAACCCGAATCCTACCACCACGGCGGCGCGAATTTTCTTTACGGTGGCATCATCGCCAGCCTGCTCGACTGCCATATGTGCCTCACGGGTATCGTTGGCCTCTATGCACGCGAAGGGCGCATCGTCGGTGATGACAACGGCCCGCAACTCTACGCCGTCACAGCCAATCTCAACGTCGACTACCTCAAACCAACACCACTGGCGGGTCCCGTAGACCTCACCGCCACCATCGACTCCGTGGACGGACGAAAAATCCGCGTGAGTGGCACCTTGGGCAGGGACGGCGTAGTCATGGCCAAGGCAACCGGGCTGTTTATACAGGTGGATCGCTAGGGCCTACATATTGTCTTGACATTGCTCGCCATTTGGCGCACACTATACCTGAACATTAAATCAGGTAATCGAAAATGCTTCTAAATCAACCTACACGTGGTCGTGGTACCGCTCATAACGTCCCAAATCGCTTTATCGAAAAGGATGTTGTTCCCTACGACGATGCCGACTGGTTGGAGGACGAGGAGTCCCCGCGACCGAAGACGTTGTTTCTTCCCGACGCCTCAAAATCGATTTTATCGTACAACGCGAGTCCCGATGTCGGATTCGATGCCTCGGTAAATCCCTATCGCGGGTGTGAACATGGCTGCGCCTATTGTTATGCACGTCCCACGCATGAGTATCTGGACTTTTCGGCAGGCCTCGATTTCGAAACGCGCATCATGGTGAAACACCACGCGGCGAATTTGCTCCGCAGTGAACTTCGGGCGAAAAAGTGGATTTCGCAGCTCGTCGGGTTATCGGGCGTGACGGATTGTTATCAACCCATCGAACGCGAACTCAAACTCACGCGGAGCTGTCTCGAAGTATTCCGCGATTTTCGGAACCCGGTCGTCATCATCACGAAGAATCGGATGGTCACCCGTGACATCGACATCCTCAAGGAAATGACCGAAACCAATTGCGTGCGCGTCTTCGTTTCGGTGACCACACTCGACCTCGGACTGAACCGTACGCTCGAGCCGCGCACCTCAAGTCCCTCCCAACGCCTCGAAGCGATCCGGCAACTGTCCGACGCCGGAATCTCGGTCGGTGCATTGGTCGCGCCCATCATTCCGGGACTCAACGATCACGAGATTCCCACCATCCTTGAAGCCGTCGCCGATGCAGGCGCAGATTTCGCCAGTTACATCGTGCTGCGCCTCCCCCACGCTGTCGCACCTCTATTCGACACGTGGTTGGAGCAGCACGCGCCGGGGCAACGCGACAAAGTCCTCAACCGTATGCGCTCCATGCGCGGCGGCAAAATCTACGACTCCGATTTCAAACAACGCATGCGCGGCTCAGGCATCCACGCCGAACAAATCGCGACCCTCTTCCGCATCTACAAACAAAAATACCACCTCGAACTGCCCCGCGAGACCCTCGCAACCGAACACTTCCGCGTGCCCGTTCAACCCGGCGATCAGATGACGCTGGCGTAGATTTTCTTCGACGAGACCCGATACAATCGCTCCCATGAAACGAATTCACATTCTCGGGGCGTCCGGCACTGGAACAACCACGCTGGCCCGAATCCTCTCCGACCAGTTAGAATGTCCACACTTTGATGTCGACGACTATTTCTGGTTGCCAACCGATCCGCCTTATGTGAAAATTCGTGAAGTGGATGCACGGCAGACACTACTTCGTAATGACCTCGCAACTAATATTTCGTGGACCCTATCCGGCTCACTTTGCGGATGGGGTGATTTCGCTGTGCCCGACTTTGATATCGTCGTATTCCTCACTGTCGCAACGCAGGTACGACTCGATCGCCTCAAGAAACGCGAAATCGAGCGCTTCGGTGTTAACATTACGTCCACCAACGATCCCATGCATAAATAATTCACAGCGTTTCTAAAATGGGCCGAAGAATACGATGCCGGCGGACCCGAGATACGCAGCCGTGCGACACATGAAGCCTGGATTTCCAAATTAACATACCCTGTTCTCCGTCTCGAAGGTGTGCATACTTTGGAAGATAACATTGCTAGAATTACGGACGAACTCGCGGGCAAATAAACACAATTCCAGATGCGGCTAACGCGCTTTTTGTGCTATAGTTCGGCCTTTCCATTCATCTTAAATGCTGCCTACGTGTAGCTTCAGGAGCGATAATCATGAGTTCGGGCGGATACGACCCCAAACAAATCGAGAAGAAGTGGCAGGATTTCTGGCTTGAGAACAAGACCTTCAAGTCGGAAATTGATCACGATAAACCCAAATATTATGTGCTCGACATGTTTCCCTATCCCAGCGGCGATGGACTGCATGCCGGACATCCTGAGGGCTACACCGCTACCGATATCGTCTCGCGTTACAAACGCATGAACGACTTCAACGTGTTGCACCCGATGGGTTGGGACGCCTTTGGACTACCCGCCGAACGCCACGCGATGCGCACGGGCGAACATCCCGCCATCATCACCAACAAAAACTGCGATACCTTCCGACGTCAGATTCAGGAGCTCGGACTTTCCTACGACTGGGACCGTGAAATCAACACGACCGACCCGAAGTACGTAAAGTGGACCCAATGGATCTTCAACGTGTTGCACGAACGCGGCTTGGCCTATCAATCCGAAGTGGCTGTGAACTTCTGTCCCGCGCTCGGCACCGTACTCGCCAATGAGGAAGTCAAAGACGGTAAATACGTCGAAACCGGCGATCCGGTCGAAAAACGGCCCATGAAGCAATGGATGCTAAAGATCACCGAATATGCGGAACGTCTGCTACACGATCTCGATGACCTCGATTGGCCCGAAGGCATCAAAGCCATGCAGCGCGACTGGATTGGTCGCAGCGAAGGTGCCGACGTTACTTTCAAAGTCGCCGATTCCAATTTCGAATTCACCGTTTTCACCACACGTCCTGACACCCTCTTCGGCGCGACCTATTGTGTGCTGGCACCGGAACATTCGTTGGTCGCGGAGATCACGACCGACGATCAACGCGCGGCGGTCGATGCCTACGTCGATGCTTCGTCCAAACGCAGTGCGCAAGATCGCATGCGCGACGACAAGAGCAAAACCGGCGTATTTACCGGTGCTTACGCGACGAATCCCGTGAACGGTGAAGCGGTTCCGATTTGGATTGCTGACTATGTGCTCGCAGAATACGGTTACGGTGCCATCATGGCCGTGCCGGGACACGACGGACGCGATTACGAATTCGCACAGAAATTTGAGATTCCCATCGTTGAGGTCATCTCCGGCGGCGACATTTCCCAGGAAGCATTTACTGGCAATGGTAATCTGGTCAATTCTGATTTCCTGAACGGGCTTGACGTGCCGTCAGCCAAAACAAAGATCAATGCCTGGCTCGAAGAACAAGGCGTGGGCGAAGGCACCATCAACTATAAACTCCGCGACTGGTTATTCGCGCGGCAACGGTATTGGGGTGAACCCTTCCCATTGATCGAGTTGGAAGACGGTACCATCAAAGCTGTGCCCACTAAAGACTTGCCGGTTCTGTTGCCTGAAATGGAAGAATACAAACCCACCGATGACGGTCAGCCTCCCCTGGCCCGCGCGACCGAATGGCTGAACACGACGGACTCCGAAACGGGACAGCCCGCCACACGCGACACGAATACCATGCCGCAATGGGCCGGATCGTGCTGGTACTTCCTGCGCTTCTGCGATCCCACAAACGACGACGCGGCCTGGTCCAAAGAAGCCGAAGAATACTGGATGCCGGTCGACCTCTACATCGGCGGCGCGGAACATGCCGTATTGCATCTGCTCTATTCCCGCTTCTGGCACAAGGTGCTTTACGATGCCGGACACGTTTCCACCAAAGAACCCTTCCAGAAACTGTTTAATCAGGGCATGGTTCTCGCCAACTCGTTCAAGGATGAGAATGGAAAATACTATTACCCTCATGAGGTCGATCTGGATGGTAAGCAGTGGATGACCAAAGACGGGGACAAACCCGTCGCCACCCAGCTCGAAAAAATGTCCAAGTCACGCTACAACGTCGTGAATCCGGACGAAGTCGTGGGCAAATACGGTGCGGACTCCATGCGGCTCTACGAAATGTTTATGGGTCCGCTCGATCGCGACAAACCCTGGACCGATGAAGGCGTACACGGCGTGTACCGATTCCTGAAACGCGTCTGGAGCCTGTTCATTGCCGACGACGGAACACTTCAGCCTCGCATTCAGGACACTGGTTCTTCCGAAGAGTTGACCAAAGTGTTGCACAAGACCATCAAGGCCGTCACGCACGACATCGAGAACCTGCTCTTCAACACGGCCATCGCGCGCATGATGGAATTCGTGAACGCCGCGACGAAGGAAGACGTGATGGATCGCGTGACAGCCGATGCCTTCATATTACTGGTTGCACCCTTCGCACCCCACCTCGGCGAGGAAATCTGGAACCTGCTGGGACACGACGACACGCTTGCCTACGCACCGTGGCCAGCCTTTGACGAGTCGCTGCTAACCGAAGACACCATCGAAATCCCTGTGCAGATCAACGGCAAGGTCCGCAGTCGCGTGAGCGTTGCCGCCGATGCCGATCAGGATACGATGGCCGCAGCAGCAAAGGCCGACGAAAAGATCGCGCCGCATCTCGAAGGTAAAACCATCGTCAAAGAGATAGTCATACCAGGCCGAATGGTCAATCTCGTCATAAAGTAGCTCCCTTGTGTACTCTCCTATAGGTCGAGCGCGTTGTTGCATCGGGTTGCGTCGTTGGTCATAATGCTCCCTTATTCATTATCGACCAAGGAGAGACTCATGTACCGAATCGCTATCACCTTTGCCATTGCGTTTACGTTGTCCCTTTCTGCTCTCGCTGCAGATTACGGACATCTCCACATCACCGCGACCGATCAACAGGCGGCTGCGGAGTGGTACGCCCGAAACTTCGACGGAACCGCTGAAGGTTTCGGCGGCGCGACTGGCGAAGGCGTGAAGATTGATCGCGCAGTCATCAGCGGCATTCCCATCGTCATCTTCAAGAAAGACGCTGGCTTCCCCGGCAGTGTCGGTTCCGGCGTGGACCATATCGGTTTCTCAATGCCGAACATCGCCGAAAAAGCAAAGTCACTCGTAGCGGACGGCGCGAAGATGCTGGGTGAACCGCGTAACTTCGGCGGCATGGACCTTGCCTTCGTCGAAGATCCCTGGGGCACGAAAATCGAAATCATCGATGACCCTGACACGCGCGGCCTGCACCACATTCACGTACACTCCGCCGATGCCAATGCGACGCTCGACTGGTATGAAGCAGCCTTTGGCGGTGAACGTGCCAAATTCAAAGGCGCACTCCCGGCGCTGAAATACGGTCAGGTCTGGCTCATCGTTCAGGGCAGCAAGAAGGAACTCGCACCGACGAAGGGTCGCGCCATGGATCACCTGGGCTGGAATTTTCCCGACCTTGATGCCGCCGCGAAAGAATTGAAAGCCAAAGGCGTGAAGTTTACGCTGGAGCCGCGTCCCTACAGGAACATCAAAATCGCGTTCATCGAAGGCCCCGACGGCGTGAGCATCGAATTGGTGGAGCCTCCCAAGAACTAGTCCTCGGACTTCTCGATCTTGTTGCGCAGATCATCGAACAACCGTAACTCGTCACCGCGATAGTTCAGCATGTCGTCAATTTCGACCGTCTTCTCATCGGTCAACGGCGTAAATTTCGCGGTGGCGGAGGCGTATTTGTTGCCTTCGTCGTCAACCAGCTCTCCGAAGGTATAAACGATTCGTTTGTTCGACTTCTCGACACCTGTTATGCAGATGAGATCGCGATCGTCCGGCGCGTTCTCGATGTAGCGCACCGTCATTTCTCCAGTGACACACATGCGCCCGAGCGCGTGATTCGCAGCCCAGCCCATCGTCTCATCCAGAATCGAAGCGACGATACCACCATGAATCACGCCCTTGTATCCGCAGTGATGCGCTTGGGGTCGCAGTCGCGCCTTCACGAAACCATCCTCCACATAAAATCGGGTTCGCAACCCCGCCTCGTTTTCCTCGCCACACACAAAACACCAGTCCGAATTTGGAAGCATTACTTTTTCTGAATCACACATGTTAGTTTCCCGCCGTCACTTTTGATAAATCAACACGGACAAGGTCTTGCGATTCCGCGCGAGTGTACGATACGCGAACGGCGCCATCAGATTCACCACCGGCAGGCACAGAATCGCTCCGACGAGGTGCCAACCCTTCAAGCGATCCAGCAACGGAGGAATCAACGCATCGCCCGCGAAGACCCTTCCATCCGCCAACACCAACTGCGGCGCGGACTCACAGACCTCCTGCTCCATATCCGGAAACGCGAGCATGCGCTCCTCCGATTGACACGACATTACTCGCAATAGGTCATCACGGGTCCGTTCCAACGCCCACGTTGCCGCGCGCCTGCACAACGGACATTCCTTATCATAAATTAGCGTCGCTTGTTCCATATCGGATTTTCTTTTTGCTTCTTTTTCTTTTCACCCGAAAAGAAAAAGAAGAGAACTTAGCCCTTCCGGGCGTGCTCCAGCACTTTCTTGAGCGCGTCGATCACTTCAACAACATTCTTGTCGGTCATGCCAGGATTGAGCGGGAGCGAGAGGACGGTATGGGATGCCACCGTCGCGTTGGGCGCGTCTTCAGGTTTGCAGCCCAACGTCTCACGGTAATATTCATGCAGATGTAGTCCATAAAAATGAAAACCCGTGCCGACGTTCTCCTGACGTAATGCATATGCGATTTCATCGCGATTCTTGGTCAATTTATCCAGGTCCAGCCGTATAATCATCAAGTGCCAGGCATGTTCCGCTGGGTCACCGACCGATTGCAGACTTACTTCCTCGATATCATCCAAGGCATTGCGATACATCGTCGCGAGACGAAGACGACGCTTGTGAAATTCGGGCCACTTATCCAATTGTTTGAGTCCGATGGCCGCGCTAAGATTGCCCATGCCATATTTGAATCCAGGTTCAACCACTTCCGGCGGCGACGGCACCGCACTGCGTCCATAGCGTTCCCAGGCGTTCGCGCCCATTCCGCTGCCCGCGAGTCGCCGCAAATGGTTCGCGGTCTGCTCATCGCGACAGGTGATCGCGCCGCCTTCGATGGTCGTAATATTTTTGATGGCGTAAAAGCTGAAACACGCGAAATCCGCCTCGCTGCCGATAGGTCGTCCCTGGTATTGCGTACCGAGCGCATGCGCCGCGTCTTCGATGACAGATACGTTGTGCTCCTTCGCGATCTTATAGATTCCATCAAGATCACAAGCGCGGCCCGCCATGTGCACAGGGATAACCGCTTTGGTCTTTTCGGTGATGACTGATTCGAAAGAGGCCGGGTCCATGCACAAGGTATCCAAATCGATATCCGCGAACACGGGTTTCGCGCCCATGTTGATGATGATGTTCCCGATGGAGGCCCAAGTGAGTGGCGGGATAATAACTTCGTCGCCTGTTGAGACCCCGAGATGCGCGAGAATCAAATGTATGGCGCTGGTGCAGGATGAGGTCGCCACCGCGTGGTCGGCCCCCACTTTTTCGGCAAAAGTTTCTTCAAAGGCACCGATATGCGGTCCCGAAGTTACCCAGCCACTGCGCATGGTCTCTATGACAGCGGCCTCTTCAGCCTCATCCCAAATGGGTTTCGCCAGCGGGATGAATCGAGGCGCGACGGGTTCTCCCCCATCTTCCACTGGGGTCTTCAGCAGCGCCTGCATGCGTCGCACGTTAAAAAATTGTTCGTCGAAAGGATCGTAACCCTTTTCTTTGATGTCCGCTTCAATTTCCCGGATCGCGTCTTCGATCGAGGTCTCGGGTTCATACCCCAGTACATCTTTAATCTTGCCGAACACCACCCGATATGTCCGTCGATCATCATCCTCACGTTGCACTTCGAGCTCTATGCCGCCCAACACCTCGGCAACCTGTTCCGCGAGTGCAAGTATCTGCACATTCTGATCGTCGCCACCAACATTAAACGCTTCACCGGAAATTTTCTCGGCGGGTGCTTCGAGCATCATGACAAAGGCCCGCGCGGCATCACGTACGTGCACGAAAGGACGCCATTGCGCGCCGCCCCCCATCACTTTAATTTTTTCGGTTGTCACTGCGGTCGCGGTCATCTGATTCACAGCGAGATCAAAACGCATACGCCGCGACCAACCGAAGAGCGTGGCCATGCGGGCTGCTACGGGTTCGAAGGTGTCACTCTTCAAGCCCAGCACGACTTTTTCCACCTCGATCTTACTGACGGCATAAGCGGAAACCGGATTGGTCGGACTTTCCTCATCGAGGAATTCGTGCACGCCCTGGCCGTACACCGAACACGAGGATGCGAAGGCAAAACGTCGCACCCCTTTTCGCACCGCGAGATTCACCAGTTCCAGAGAAGCATCAATATTCACATCGACCGTCATTTCCGGATCGAGGTCGCAGGACGGATCATTGGCTAGTCCCGCGAGATGCACGATCGCATCGACATCGGTCAACAGGTCAGGATGATCCCCAAAATTCCGGATATCTCCGACGATAGATTCGTAATTCGGGTGATCGATAAACTCCTGAATCGGCTTCTGACCGAAGCAGAATCGATCAAAATTACGCACCGAATGCCCTTTTTCCAGCAAGATTGCCGTGATCCAGGTTCCAAGATAGCCCCCGCCTCCAGTTACAACAACGCGCATTTTCTTCTCCTGATTCCGCCGCATGACACGTGCGAAGAGTATAGCAACTGGCACCGGGGGATTGAAAACCGGGGCCATCCATTGACATAAGGCAAGTTAATCGGTAGCCTATGGCAAGGGGGGAAAGCAGTATGCAGTTGGAGTTTCCAATTTCGGATGAAGGCTATCTACGCGATGCCTTGGAGGCTCAAACCGGCATGCGCATCACGCTGGTCATCACCGAAAACCGATCCAGCATGCTCTCGTTTCTCCCCGGCCCCACAAATTCGGCGACGTTACGACTGCATCGCATGTTTCTGGCCGCTGGACCGGAAGTCATTTCCGCTCTGGGACTCTGGCTGAAGCGAGGTCGTTGTAAACGCTCGGCGCGTACCATTGATATTTTTATTGACCAGCATCGGTATCTGGTGGACGCAGCAAAACCGAAGAACCGGGTTCGCCTGCGGAGTCAAGGCGACGTTTTCGATCTTTCCCGTTTGTACGATGAAGTCAATTGTGAACATTTCGACGATGCGCTTGACGTGCCGATTACCTGGGGAAAAGCGCCAACGCGATCGCATCGGCGTCGCTACTCCATTCGTTTAGGAAGTTATTCCCCGGAAGATCATCTGATTCGTATACACCCCTACCTTGACCGGGACACGGTGCCGGAATTCTTCATCAAATACATCGTGTTTCACGAAATGCTGCACGCGCACCTCGGCGTTGAAACACTTCCCTCGGGGCGTCGGGTCATTCATTCGAAGGTATTCACGAAAATCGAACGTGCCTATCCCGATTTCGCACGAGCGGTGGCTTGGCAGGATAATCCGCGTAATCTCGGCAGACTACTCAAGAAACAGGCATCCTGAACACGAGTTTCGCGAAACGCTACCGCAGTTTTTCGAATTCGATATCAATCAGCGACGGTCGTGCGATTGAATTGCCGATCGCGAGCAGTCGCTTTGAATCCTCTGATTGCGCGCCCAAATCGGATACCCCATCTTCAAGAAAAGTAATCTGTTTCGGCGGAGTCGACGCGTCCAGATCTACGACCCACGCCTGATTGACCCCTTTGCGATCCGGGCGAAGCATGATGACTGCGTCTTCATCGGCATGCCACCGTACGTCGAGGCCACTTCCGAGTGAGACGCGTTCCCTCCCGGTGCCCGCATCATAAACAACCACTTCCGATTCTCCCGAGGCACCCCGCCGAACGATAGCGATTTCCGCACGACCGGGGTGAACCGCGAAAGAATCGACGGCTGCCAGATCGTCCGCAAGCCGGATTTCAGAGCGTGTGGCTTCGTCAAGTTTTATGGAATGGAGCGTTATTCCCTCGGCGGATTCCTGCGTCGTGTAGGCGAGCACCCCCCCATCACGGCTGAGCGCGTGATGCAAAATAGGAGTGTTTGATTCGAACACAGATACGCCGACCGTTCGACCAGTGTCAAACTGGTAAAGTCCCCATCGTTGGGTGGTTGCATCCATCGCGGTCACGACAACTTGATCGCCCGAAAAAGAGACTTGCGTGACCTCGCTGAATGATTCGTTGGCGGTTTTACCCAGCAGTGAATAGATTGATTCCCGTTCCGGCAGGCCTGTCTCTTGCGAAAGACGCGTCGTATACCATAGTCCGGTCGGATATTCCGGAGTCTTCAGATTCAAGTAAACTTCTTCGGCTTCTGGATCGCTCGCTACGAGCTGGATGTCATTGAGTGCCATGGCAGTAAGTACAAAGGATGCTTGTGATGTCGAATGGTTCAGGCGAACCAGCCCACGTTGACCATCCCAGGGAGATCCCGGTCGCCCCTGAAACGCTACCAAACTCGTCGATGCGTCAAGCCAACCCAACGGTTGCGGCAACCATTCAAGATTGTTCAATTCGATGAGCGTAACGCCCGGCATTTCAAAACTGTACCGCGCAACATCTTCGCCGCGATACCAGTCGACAGGTTCTACGGTTAGTGTTTTCGCGAAATTCGTCGCAATATCTGGCCCGGTTATCCATTGATACCAAAGACCGGCGAGTACTCCAAGAACAACAACAAGGGCCGAAACAACCCCCGTTTGAACATTCACGGACAACCGTTTCCAGATTCGTTCGACCCGAAGCACGAAGGCCGGTGTGGTAAATTGCATGCTCGGCGGGCCAGCTTCCATCGCAATCGGCGTAGGCGTAGGCATGGATTCTCTGAAACTCTTGAGTGAATCTTCGTGACCCGAATCATCTTCGATCAGCGGTTTTCCGTCAACCACCCGTTGACACAATTCGATCCACTCTTCGGCACTGAGAGGTCTGTCTTCCGGTTTCTTTTCAAGCAAATAAGCGATCAGTCGCTCAACATCACTGGGAATGTCCGGCAATACATCCGACAAGCGACGCGGCGGATCTTTCACGATTTTCCGAATCAGTTCAATGGTGTCTTTCGATTCGTAAGGCAGTCGGCCCGAAATCATCTGAAACAAGAGCACCCCCAGCGAGTACAGATCGCTCGAAGCGGTCACTTCCGCATTCTGGCATCGCTCCGGCGACATATATTGCGGCGTACCGAGTCGCGATCCTTCCAGGGTCAATTGCGTTTCGGCGGTCAATATTTTCGCGATGCCAAAATCGGTAACAAAAGCATGATCGTCATCGGTCATCAAGACGTTCCCGGGTTTGATATCCCGATGAATAATTTGCGCGGCGTGCGCGCTGCTCAGTGCCTCCGCAATCTGAATACCGATCTTCAAAGAACGCTTCCAAGGTAGACGTCGTTCTTTTTTCATCAGCATGCTCAGCGGCATCCCGTGAATCATTTCCATCGCGATATAAGGAATCTTGCCCACGGCACCCACCGAATAGATGTGCACGATGTTGGGGTGGTTCAGACTGGCGTAGGCCTCGGCCTCACGTTGGAAGCGAGCGGCTATCGATTTATGGGCGCGCAGATCGTCTTTGAGAACCTTGAGCGCGACTTCCCGGGCGAGGGAGGTGTCCATGGCACGGTAAACGATCCCCATGCCCCCCTGGCCTACCGTTTCTATTATGTCGTAATCACCAAACATCGATGGCTTCCTGACCGCGTTGCCGTGTTCGTCCAACGTCACCCACCCCCTTCATTCGGTTCAACCTATCTTTGTTCAGCTCGCCGCTCACGGTCCCGACGTGATCACTTCTTTCCACTCCAACAACAGCATCGAAGGCGTGGACGGGTTGTGGGCAAGCGACGCCAGATATCGTCCGTCAGCGGAAAAAGCATACGCATCGCTCATTCCCTTGGACACCTGCGTCAACGTCAGCGAGCGCGACAAGTCCCGAAGATCCACAGCCACAAGCTGATAGGGATCTGAGCGCTCAGCATCTCCCGGTTTCTGGTTGATCACAATGTATTGGGAATTCGGATGAAAGGCATCTCTACTTAAGCGGCCCGGCCCCAATCGACCGATCTCTCGCCCGCTCTGCGTCTGTACCAGCGCGATGTCAGCCTGTTTCTGATTGTCACCTTCCGGACGCACCATCACAGCGACTGTAGCCCCGTCAAAACTGATGGCATACTCGTCTCCTTGAATCCCGCCCCGGATTCTATCCCCATTCACCTCGGAGCCTTTCGAATCCATCTTCCAAAGCTCCGCTCCGGATGCCATATTGCCCCGCAAGTACATCAACATCGAACCATCCGGCGAGTACTGCAGACTTTGGGCTTGAATGTTCACCCCCGCACTGGTCCTATCCGGGCCCATTTCCCATTCACCCATCTCATTCAGCGTCTGCTCCACGATATAGCTGTATCCCGATTCAGAATTATATAAAAGATAGGCGATGGCCGTGCCATCCGGGTGAACAATTGCCTGTCCATAACGCTTGCGTAACGGGTCGCTCTCGGAGTCCCAAATCCATTCGTTTCTTTCCAGCCGCAGCAACACAACAGGATCAGGCGTCGCCCTATTCCAGCGACGCGACACGATAATGATCTCACCGGTCTTTGCGTCAGTTCCTGAGATAAGAAATTGATGGGCGAAAGGGTTATCATCGTCAATCGAAACAACGCGAGCCTGCTCGATTCCATTTATGTAGATCGGGTCGGCATCTGCCGTGATCGAGCTTCCCTGTGGAACAGCCAGCGTGAAGCCTCTTCGCAGCTCGACATCAAATCCGAGAGCCCCGATGGCATCCTGAACATCAGACCCTGACTTCCCGCGCGTCGTCATCCACACCGTAGGCCCTGCGCCAATCCAATGCAGGTTCGCAAATTCATGAGACGAACTGGACAACTGAATGGCGCGGACGCCGTCGTCGATCGCACGAATATTGAACGATTCGTGCTCGGGAATCGATCGGTTAAGATCGATCGCTTCCGTAGTCGGGATCTTCGCCCCGAGACCAAAGGCGATGATTCCCAAAAAAAGGACTATCGCGACACGTGCGACGCGTTCAAACAATTGACGGTTGCGTTCACGGCGCTGACGAGCCTCGTTGATATTTTCCTTGGGTACCGGCTTCGCACTCGATTGATGCGCCGATTGAAACGGCCGGACCTCCATCGCGTCCTGAATAAACCCCGTGAGGCTATCGGAAACAGACGACAATTCGCCTTTCTGTTTCTGAAGACGTTCGGCCATGGCATAAGCCACTTTCGCATTCGCCGGACGCTCCTTGGGAGTCTTGCCCATCAAGTACGCAACGAAGCGCGCGACATCGTCCGGGACTTCGGCATTCAACACATTCAAGCGCGTTGCCGAGTCATTGCAGATGCTGTTGATCAGGGCCATCGGAGACTCGCCCGTAAAGGGGAGTTGGCCGCCGATCATTTCGTACATCGTGACGCCAAGCGAATAGAGGTCGCTCGAGGTGGTGACTTCTTCACCCAACGCCTGCTCGGGAGACATGTATTGCGGCGTGCCGAGAAAGCCCTGGCCCTTTGTCTGTTTCGTATCGGCGGACTGCATCCGCGCGATACCGAAATCCATCAGACGTACACCACCCTTCTGATCGAGCATGATGTTAGACGGTTTGATATCGCGATGAATCACGCCCATCTTGTGCGCGGAATGCAAGGCACCCGCGAGTTTGCGTGTGATGTGAAGGGCCACGTCCCATTTAACCGTGCCTTTGCGTTTCAAAAATCGATCAAGCGGCTCGCCATCCACGAATTCCATGGCGATATAGGGGGTGCCATCTTCCACACCCGCCGTATAGATTCGCACGATTCCAGGATGATGAATCGGCGCCGCCGTCTGGGCTTCCTGTAAGAATTCCTTGACTTGGGAGGGCGTTTTGGCCAGGCTTCCCAACAACACTTTGAGAGCCACCAATCGATTGAGCTTCACATCGCGGGCAAGATATACCGCGCCCATGGCCCCTCTACCTATCAAGGCCTCAACTTTGTATCCTCCGATTGTGGCCCCAATCAAGGATCCTTGTCCGGTGGATTGCGCTACCATGTACGGCATTCCATCCTCTTATTGCACAATATATTGTGGATAAAGGGTATCAGATAACCTATATCATGTCAATCATGACTAACTCATGCAATTCGAAATTAAAGGCCCTGTTTTCAATGACAAATCATGGGATTGGCCGTAAATATCCGCTCGTCCATGTGCAACGCCCAAACGGTGAAATCGCCATGCGCCCCTCCGGAAATGGCATGCGTTCCGTCCGGCGTCAGTTGAATCGGCGCATTGGCCTTCAGACTCCGGATGCACTGGCCCGTCTCAATGTCCCATACTTTCATGGTTCCCATCTGTGTCGCCGAGAGTGCATGTATTCCGCTCTGGCTCACGCTAAGCCCAAAGGCATCGTGTTGATGACCTTCGATGGTGCGTTTCAAGCGTGCGGTTGCCACGTCCCAGATTTCGATGGCACTGCCACACGAAACGATGAGTTGCGTTGAGTTCGTGTTGACCGCGACCGCCCATATCTTGTCACGCTTGGAGGTGAATTGACACATCCCCTTACCAGAAGCGACATCCCACTGGATAACCGTTCCGTCCGAACTTCCGGTGAAGGCGTAACGTCCACAATGACTCAACGCGACACTCCACACGGAAGCATGATGAGCGGTTAGCGTATGCAGCAGTTCGCCCGAGGTAGCATCCCAGTAGCGCGCCGTCCCATCTTCGCTGCCAGAAAGCACTCTCTTCTCGTCGTGGCTAATCACCGCTTGCCGAACGGCTCCCTGATGCCCCGACAAGGTATGAATCAACCGACCATCGCCCGCATTCCACAGACGCACAGTCTCGTCAGCACTCGCAGACACCACGAGACCGTCGCTGATACTGAACTGAATACTGTGAACCCGGTCGGTGTGCCCCCGAAAATCCGTCAGCACGTCGCGCGTAACCACGTCCAGACTCAGAAAAATCCCATCGAGTCCTCCTGCCAAGACACGGCGACTGTCCGTTGAAATGGCGACGGCAGCCACCTGCAGATCCTTTGAGGTGTAATGCCACACCGGCTGCTTGTCGTGATTCTCAAAATGGTACGCCATCGCCTGACAAAACGCGACGTCACGATGATATTCGTCGTCGCGCGCAATCGGCTCCAGGATTTTCTGCGCGTCGATGCAATCCCCCCGCTCCATACACACCTGCGCCAGTAAATAGCGCGGCAACCACTCTTTTGGATACGACTCGCATAGTTGTTCCATCAATTTGAGCATCTGCGTATCGGTGATGAGTCCACGTCGCCACAGCAATAACCCTCGATTGTAGTTCGCCTCGATATGGCCAGCCTCCTGTGCAAGAACTTCCTGCAACAACGCCTCGGCTTCAACGGCCTGACCGAGATCAAGCAACGATACAGCCTGATTGTTCAAAATATCGACGGGCGTGTACTCCGAAACCGGTTCCGGGCGATCGTAGGGCCTCCCGAGCTGTTGCTGAAAAATATCTTTTATCTCGTTCGCAATGCTCAACATGTCAGGCGGACGCAACTCTCGGTCTTCCTGAAAACAGCGCCGAAGCAGCGACTCAAAGGCCGGCGGCATAATCGGGATGATGTCGTAGCGCGATCCGTGCTTGAGCAAATTATCGAGCACACTGTTCGCCTTGGTCCCATCTGTCCAATAGACATCACCTGAGAACATCTCGATCATCGTCACACCCCAGCTCCAGATGTCGGTTTGAAGTGTCACGTTTTCATACACACGATGATCGTTCGAGCGATACGTCGGCGTGCCTCCAGTCGAACCCCGTAACGTGCCACCGTCCAGGCCGCTGTCAGGCGTAGAACCACGTGATCCATCTTCCCCCACGTGCACCATCGCAAGACCGAAGTCAGTTACTTTTGCGATCCCGTCGGAACCCACCAGCAGATTGGAAGGTTTCACATCCTGATGCACAAGACCTTCCTGATGCGCATGGTGCAATCCCCAGCAATACTGAATCGCGATGTCCATCATGCGCGCCTTCACTTCTGCGCGCGCGCCATGGTAGATCGTCTTTTGGCTAATCAGATGATCCAAATCCGGACCATCCACGTATTCTGCAAACAAACGAGGCAGACCGCCCATGCGCCGCATGTAGTAACACTCCACCACATTGGGATGGGGCGACAAATTAATCCAGGTCTCGCATTCATGCTCATACTGTTCCGCCCAAATCGGATCGCGATTAAGAGAACCGCTCGGGCATTTCACCGCCATCATTTTCCCCCAGCCGCGGTGTTCCAGCCGATAAACGGTGCCCATGCCCCCTTCACCCAGGATTTCCTTTACCTGATACAACTCGGTGATTAAGTCCCCCACTTTCCAGCGAATCGGCACGTTGTCTTCACTGTAAAACTTGGGAATCAGATCGTCTTTGGGATCGACCGGTGGACTGACATTCTCGAAGGTAACGTAGATGGGGAAGTTACATTTTGTACACCGACACATCCGCCCGAAATGCTTGGTTTTCACCTTCATCTTGTGTCCGCACTTGCACGTCGCCGTAAATCGTGGGGCCCTTTTCTTCTTTGACCCGGTTGAGGTCTTTGAGGACGACATAGTAACTCCCGTGCGCACACGCACCAAACACGTTCCCTAGAGTGCCATAACAAGGATCGTAATTGGAAGCGCCCCTAGCGGGAGACCAAACTAATCTCCGTCGCCCCCGTCGTCTCCATCATCCTCGGCTTCCCCCTCATTCATCGAAGCAATACGAAACGAGACAGGCGGTGGGGTCGGCGCGTTCTTACCAAGGTATTTCTCCACAATACCGCGCGCGTGTTTGCGCCCGTCTTCCAATGCGGACTCATGTGTGATGTTTCCACCCGGATCACCATCAACCGTCGCGGCCTGCTGCATATACAAAGTGCTGGTCGGGAAGGCGAACTCAACACCAAGATTCTTCGCAAGACGGATAATATCCAGAAGAAGACGATGACGTTCGCGCAACTCAGTAGACCATTCCGGGCATTCCAGGAAACAATACAGAAGAATGTCCAGCGACGACGGGCCAAAATCGTTCAGATACACATGAAAATAATCCGTGCGCGTGTAAGGGTGTTGACGAATCAGTTCACGAATCCCCTCACAAAACGCATCAATTTTTTCAGGTGGCGTATCGTAGGTGATGTTGATATCCATCTTGATGCGACGATAGCGGCGCTGCCCATAGTTGTCAATCACGGCTGTCGTAAGAGCCGAGTTTGGAACGGTCACAACAGAGTTATAAAACGTACGAATGCGCGTACTGCGAATACCAACCGACTCCACGTTCCCGTCTACGTCGTCAATTTGCACCCAGTCACCAATTTGGAAAGGCCTGTCCATCAGCACCGTCAGCGATCCGAAAACATTACCCAGAGTATCCTGAGCCGCCAGCGCCAGCGCCATACCCAGCAGGCCGAAACCAGCAAGTGCCGGCAAGTAATCCCACTCGTTCATCTCGGCTACGAAAATAAACCCGGCACAAATCACGAACACTTTCAGCGAGCGCACAATGAGCGGCACGACCATGTCATCATATTTATTATCGCTACGGAGGGACTTGTCAGTTATGTACGAACCAAAAATGTCAACGAGACGATAGACCGCCCAGACAAAGGCGGACGATGAGACAGTAACGATAGCGGTTTTCAGCCACGTGAGCGCGTCGGGCGGTAGACTCAGCGGTTTTAGCGCCAGCCACCAGACCCAGCACATGATACCGATGCGCACCGGAAAAACAAATCCAACTTCTAGTTTTTTGTCAAGCTGAAAGTGCTCTCTGCTAAATACCCTGCGTACGATCAGCAACAGGATTGCCGCAATGATCCGGCTGACGACCATGCCAAGAATGATACTGAGCAACAGACCTATCCATTTATAGTATTCGATGGATATGAATTTGCCCATCAAATACGGGGCGTTCTTAGCCACCCAATCACTTAGCTGCAGGGACAGAACTTCGGGCGCCTCGGATTGAAACCCGGCGACGACCTCCTGGTCCACGTAATAGTTGGCCCACATATCGGCCAGCAATTCGAGGGAGCCTTTGCTGAACCTCCACTCCACAACTTCGCTGCCTTCTTCGATGGGCACGGGCACGATTTCTATTTTGCGCTGTTCGAAGTCGTCTGTAGGATCCACCAGAACCACATGGACGAGGCCATCAGGCGCGTTGGAAATCGCTTCCACCACAATAACTTCGTGGCGATCCAGAATTTTCTTTAGAAGAGCGGCCAGTTCCTCGCCCCGTTCGATATGAAGATTGTTTGGGACATCGGACAAGTCCAGCGTGAGAATCGCCTGATCGCGTCCACCGTCATCCCAGAGCCCCTCCTTGAACGCATTCAGAAAGGTCTGCATGGTCTCGCGTGGATTCGCAAGGCGTTCATTGACACGCGAATCAACCACGACTTCTTCCGCAGCCGCTTCCGCAACTTCGACAACCTGTTCCAGTGCATCTTCCTGATTGGCCATCACGGTATAACTGAAACGCCAGACACCGTCGTCGTTGAACTTAAAGCTGAGCGCGACTTTCGTAGTTTCGCCCACTTCGCGCTCGTAAACACGATCCCTATCCGTGGTCGGGTTCTCGGGCGCATCGTCCAATACATCCATATTCACTGTAATGGAGGTCAGGGCTTCATATATTTCCTGCGCCAACTTGGAACCCAGGGAAATGCGTTCATCTTCGGGGAGTTCAAGAATACGGATACATTGTAGGGCAGCCGTCTGAAATTCCGCTCGTCCCTCCTTAGCCGCACCCATAACCTTCAGAAAACTGGTCACCGTATTTCGAGGCGAACTAAGATCAACCATCTTTTTCGCCTGCTGAATCGGGGTCATTTCCTCCGGTGAAGCACCCGCCGAAACCACCACGCCCTCCGCCTGTGGCGTCTGCGGTTCACCCCAATTCCCCGGCTGCGACCACGCTGGCATCGCGAATATCATCGCTAAACAGATGAGACTAAATCCGAACGGGCGTTTCCCCCACGACCAGCGATGCAATTTCATTGACTGCGTTCTCCATGATTGACCCACCAACGTACAGAGGAATCATACGTCATCACCGCGAACGCCCGCAAGCCCACGAAACCCGAACTGTGTTTATCCTGTCCGAATTGAATAGAATGACGGGATGCGCGTCTGCAATTGACGACATCGGTCCCAACCGGAGAGCCAATCCAAATGAAAAAATACACGCTGACCATACTCGCGAGCGCATTGTTCCTCGTCCATTCGCTTTCTTACGCCCAATTCGACGAATCATTCTCGAAACCCTTCGAAGCAAGCGTGGAAAAAACCATGGAACGCTCGCGTACGCCTGGTATCGCGATTGCCATCGTGCATAACGGGGAGGAAGTGTACGCGAATGGCTTTGGCGTGAGAGATGTGGACTCGCAGGAGCCATTGGCCTCTACCGACCTCTTTCATTGGGCTTCGGTGACGAAACCCTTTGTTGCGACGGCAGCGATGCAGCTTGTCGAACAAGGCAAACTCGATCTGGATGCACCCCTAACGGATTATCTCCCCTATTTTCGTATGGACGATCCGGAATACACCAAGATTACGCCCCGCCTCCTGCTTACCCACACCGCAGGCATGCCCGATGTCGACAATTACTAATGGGACAAGCCGCAATACGATGACGAAGCGCTGGAGCGGTGGGTGCGATCGGTCGGTGATCGAAAGCTTTTGTACCCGCCGGAAACGGGTCACCAATACAGCAACATCGGTTTTGAAGTGATGGGCGATGTGATCGCGAAGGTTTCGGGACTGTCGTTCGAAGACTTTGTCGCGCAAAACATCTTTGAGCCCTTGAAAATGAACAAGACGACGCTACTCATTCGCGACACGGACTCGAAGGATCGCGTTTCTCCCCACACAGCAAGTCGTCGAGTCACTGTCGTCCGCGAGCACTGGCCCTATAATCGACGTCACGCGCCGAGCTCAACCGTAATCGGAAACGTGCACGATCTCGGACGATGGACGATGGCGAATTTGAATCGCGGCGCGCTGGACGGAACCCGTATTCTCAGTGACTCAGCGTACGAACAACTTTGGAAACCAACAGTCGAAATTGCCCCGAATAGAGGGCTCTCGTGGTCACTTGACGAACACGATGGGCACCGAATGATTTCGCACATGGGCGGGGATGACGGATTTCGTACGGGGCTGATCTTTTTGCCCGATTTGAATATTGGGATCGCGATCACCTTCAATTCGGATAAGGTTCCCATGGCAACCCTGTTGAAGCTCACACTCGACAGCGCCATCTCGGCAGCAAGCGAATAAGCCTACGCCCATCCCTTGGCGCGTTCTACGGCGTTTTGCCATTGGGTGTAAAGACTGTCACGCTCACTTCGTTTCATCGTAGGCTTGAACTCCCTGTCAAGCACCCAGTTCTTGGTGACATCCGATTGGCTTTTCCAAAATCCGACGGCAAGTCCTGCGAGATACGCCGCACCCAGCGCTGTAGTCTCTTTGACAATAGGACGTTGCGCACGTACACCCAGAATATCCGCCTGAAACTGCATGAGCTTGTTGTTAGCAGTAGCGCCGCCATCAACCCGCAGCCGTTTCAATTTCGTCTTCGCGTCACGCTCCATCGCCTCGACCAAATCACGACTTTGGTAAGCCATCGATTGCAACGTCGCGTGCGCAATGTGTCCGCCGGTCGTGCCCCGTTCAAGTCCGACAATGATTCCCCGCGCATAAGGGTCCCAATGGGGCGTTCCCAAGCCAACAAAGGCCGGCACAAAAAATACGCCACCGTGATCCTTCTCCGTCGCCGCAAGTTTTTCGATGTCCTCAGATTTTTTGATGATCTTGAGTCCGTCCCGCAACCATTGCACCGCCGCGCCGCCGACGAATACCGAACCCTCCAGACAATAGGTAATATTCCCATCGATCCCCCAGCCAATCGTCGTGAGCAATCCATTCTTGCTCGTCACCGCTTTCGAGCCCGTGTTCATCAACGTGAAACAACCCGTGCCGTAGGTGTTCTTCACCATGCCCGGTTTGAAACAAGCTTGCCCAAACGTCGCCGCCTGTTGATCGCCTGCGATACCGGTTATAGGAATCGTAGCGCCGAAGAATTTTGGATCGGTCTCACCAAAAAATCCACTGGAATCTTTTACTTCCGGCAACATCTCGCGCGGGATGTCCAGAATCTTCAGCAATTTTTCATCCCATTGCAGGGTATGAATATTAAAAATCAGCGTGCGACTCGCATTGGAATAATCCGTCGCGTGCACCCTGCCACCCGTCAATCGCCACAACAGATACGTATCAATCGTGCCGGCGAGAATCTCACCCTTCCGTGCCCGCTTTCGCAATCCCCGATACTTATCCAGCAAATATTTTATCTTTGTACCTGAAAAGTAGGCATCCAACACAAGCCCGGTCTTCTTCGTAAACGTCTTCTCGTGTCCATCCGCCTTCAACTTCTCACAAATATCTGCTGTAATTCGGCTCTGCCACACGATCGCGTTATGAATCGGTTTTCCGGTCGCCTTCTCCCAGAGCACCACCGTCTCACGTTGGTTCGTAATCCCGATTCCCACCACCTGCTTCGGCGTAATACGGGCCTTCTTAATAGCAGCGCGCGCCGTGCCCAATTGCGTCTTCCAGATAGCCTCAGGATTATGCTCCACATGCCCCGGCGAAGGAAAAATCTGCGGGAATTCCTTTTGTGCGACCGACTTTATTTTGCCAGACCTGGTAAATACGATGGCGCGGCTCGACGTCGTACCCTGATCCAACGCAAGAATGTATTTCGGCATAAAGAGCTCCTCCTTAGCCATTCAACGCAACAAACAAAAATGCTCCCGCGATACCACCGAGAATC
>JAYGCN010000244.1:0-6738 GCA_046583315.1 Candidatus Hydrogenedentota bacterium | reverse complement strand
AGCTTGTCCGCGGTGCCATCTGGCAAAGTCATGCAGAAGTTGGATCTCGCCAATACTCCCAAGAATGATGTAGACCAATATTCTAAAAGAGTTCCGGGCGAGTGGAGCGACAAGTTCTATGATGCGCCTGGTCGAGTCCTGGGTTTTTCGAGTGACGGAGAAACACTTTACTTTGAGGATGAAGCAGTCAAATCGATCAATATTCGGACGGGAACGTCGGTCATATTGTTCGACACCGCCTGGAAGGACTCACTCTTTTCATTTGAGTCTCAAAAAATCGCTATCGACATGGGAAACGACGATTTCGTATTCAATTGGGCGTTGTGGAATATCGAGAGAGGCGAAATCGAAGATGAATTCCGGATCCTCCCCGACAACTTTGGAAATCTCGGCGCTGGAGTGATCGCGAATCGTGACGTCATCTTGACACCGCACGCCGACAGGCTCATTTTCGGAGACTCCAGTTCCAGATGGCGAGAATTCTCGTTTTCGGATGAGACGCTAAGCACGCCGGTGTCATCCAATGCGAACGGTAAACAATGGATGTCGATGAGCCAGGATGGTCGGTATCTGGTTACAGCCACACTGTCTGATGTGCGCGTCTGGAATTCCGACGCTGAGGAAACATCGTCCTTTCGTCGTTATCGTCGCGGAGACGATTCGTTTAAACTTCCATTTCATCAAAATTATCGCCTGTCGTTCGATGCAATTTTTTCAGAAGATGCGAAGTATCTGTTCGCGCCGGACGACAAAGGAAATCTGTCAATTCTGAGCCTCCCTGAATATCAGGAAGTCGCTCGGTGGAGCGATCACAAGGTCCCATTACATCCGTGGCAGAACACAACGGTATGATTCTGACGGGACCGTTTAACGGACGTATCGTTCAGCGAGGAGTTTCCGATGCAGCCCCGCTCCGAACACTAGAGCTAGGAAAGGAAAAGGTCGTTACCGCACTCGCCATCTCCCGGGACGGTGAAACGATGCTCTATGCCACAGATAATTTGAACGGGCCGAACGAAGCTCTACTCGTTCACACAGACAATTTCGAGCAACAAACAACGCTCTGGTCAGCCACAGACGACATAACCGTAAGTACGGCTCGATTTAGCCCGGATGGGAAACGGCTTATCGTGGGCGTAAATTCAAAACAAGTTACTTCATCGTGTACGATGCTCAAACCTTGAAGGAAGTTAGTCGAATCGAAGACTTGGGAGAACCTGTCGCTATATCGTTTACAGGAGATGGAAAGCGTGTTCTGTTGTCATCCCACGGAAGTGAGCCCGTATTCTACGATGTAGAGCAGCGAAAGGAAATTTGGCGTCTCGACGGTCAAAGTGGATACTTCGCAGCTTTACACCCCGATGGGGATCGATTCTATTTGTATTCCGGAACCACAAGAGGAATGATTTTTTCGACCGAGGAGCGAAAGGAACTTGTATCAATAACCGATTGCGGTGCCCGCGCGATTTGGTCCTCGGATGGTTCGACGCTTTACACTCAAACGGGGCATATGTCATCACATGAGAGTCAATACGGGCGCAGCATTACGAGTTTCCCTGTGGATATCGAAAATGTAAGTGATCTCCGCGATTACCAATTCGCCCGGTTTAATAAATGATGAACCTGGTTCTGTTGAGAGTGTTGAGGGCGATAAAAATATCGTCGGGCGAAGTTCATCATAATATTGAACATATCGTGCAGAGAAAATAGCGTGAGCGGTTCAAGAATTCAATGAACACTGGCTAGTCTTTGAGTTCGCGGACCCAGATGTTTCTGAACAGGACGGGGTTGCCGTGGTCTTGTAATTGGATAGGGCCTTTGTCACCGTGGGAGACGTAGTTGGTCACTGAGTGAGAGCCGCGCCAACCGGTGCCGCCGGAGAGTTCGTAGTTGTCCTGGATGAGTACGCCGTTGTGAAGCACGGTGAAGGTGGCTTCCTTGATGACCTTCCCGTTTTCGAAGATGGGACGATGAAAGATGATGTCGTAGGTTTGCCATTCGCCTGGTTTGCGCGAAGCGTTGACGAGTGGTTTGCTGCGACCATAGAGCGCGCCGGCTTGTCCGTCGGGGTAGGTCGTATTTCCATAGGAGTCGAGGATCTGAATTTCATATTGCCCCATGAGGAACACGCCGCTGTTGCCTCGTCCCTGGCCTTGACCGCTAGGCCTCTTGGGCGTGGCGAATTCAATGTGAAGCTGACAGGAGCCGAATTCTTGTTTGGATTGCGCCATGCCGGAGTTGCGTGTGGGCCACATGGCACCATTTTTGATTTCCCATTTGATGGGTTTTCCGACCTGGGTGGATGTCCAATTCGACAAGTCCGAACCGTCGAACAATACAATGGCATCCGAGGGCGCCTGGCCTGGTTTTTTCTGGGTGCTTACCGTCACGGGTGACACCACTGATGGCTGGGGTTGTTTCGCCGCATCTGTTTCGTGGACCATGATTCCGTCGATGGTCATGAAATCTGTGACGTTTTCCTCGCCTTTGTCGTTGGTTGTCGTCTCAGTCCATTCTTTGATCTCAGGCGTATGAGAATCAGCAAGTGCGCCGAATGTCAGGGTGAGGGCAATTGCGAATGCCCATACGGGTAGCAAATTCTTGATATTCATGTCTGTCGCCTTTCGAAAATGGGTAGTGTGTTAAGGGATAGTGCGTCAAGGGATAATACGTTCAAAAAAAGTTCCGACTCAAATCCTACCATGTTCTGTCCCGAACATACGAGGCTTCATTCAATGGAAGTTAGCCGGGAATAGTGCGGTTTGAGGCGAGTAAAGCCAATTGGATAGGATTGCAGACTAAAGAACCGCTACCTAAAGGAAGCAAATCATGATCTCACGTCGTCAATTTCTGCGAGCCGCCAGTGCGGGTGCTGTCGCGTCATTATTGTTATCCACTCACAACTCGGCTGCAGCTGCCGATGGGAAACGCCCGAACATCGTTTGGATATTCAGCGACGACCATGCTCAAAACGCGGTGAGCGCATACAGCGGTCGATTGGCGGAGGTAGCCCCGACGCGCAACATTGACCGTATCGCGAAAAACGGCGCGGTATTCGACAACAGTTTCGTGACCAATTCAATATGCGGGCCGTGTCGCGCGGTAATTCTGACTGGATTGCATAGTCACTTGAACGGATTCCGCAAAAATGGCGATCGTTTCGACGGCAATCAGCAGACCTTTCCGAAGCTGCTTCAAAAGGCGGGTTACCAGACCGCGCTTTATGGGAAATGGCATTTGTCCAGTGATCCGACCGGTTTCGATGCCTGGGAAATTCTGCCTGGACAAGGCCATTACTACAATCCTGACTTCATTACGCCGAGCGGAAAAGTTACCGAGTCCGGTTACGTCACGGATCTCATAACGGACAAAGCGCTGGCTTGGCTTGAGAAGAAACGTGACGCGGACAAACCGTTTATGTTGATGATTCAACATAAAGCGCCGCACCGTGAATGGGAACCGGGGCCGGATCATCTGAACACCTTCGACGATGTGGAGATACCCGAGCCGGACAATCTCTTCGACGATTACAGCGGTCGTGGTACGGCGGCTCGCGACCAGGACATGACAATCGACAAGACGATGCGTATGGAGATGGACTTGAAGGTGTGGGACGACAAGCCCACGGATGAGCGCGGACTTCGTGGATGGAATCGCACCTTCGGGCGCATGAACGACGAACAGCGTGCGGCCTGGAACGCGGCCTATGAGCCCAAGAATGAGGCGTTTCGCGAGGCCGAATTGTCCGGAAAGGAATTGTTGCGCTGGAAGTATCAACGTTACATGAAAGACTATCTTCGGTGTATACAGTCAGTGGATGACAATGTCGGGCGCGTGCTCGATTATCTGAAAGAAAATGGTCTCGAAGAAAATACGGTCGTATTCTACTCTGCTGACCAGAGTTTCTACCTCGGCGAGCATGGCTGGTTCGACAAACGTTTTATGTATGAAGAATCATTCCGCACGCCGTTGCTTGTTCAATGGCCCGGGAGGGTTCAGCCCGGCACGCACATCAAGGGTATGGTGCAGAATCTTGACTGCGCGCAGACCTTTCTGGACATCGCGGGTGCTGAGATTCCCGGAAATATGCAAGGCCGAAGCATGGTGCCGCTTATGGAGAATGAACGCACCGCCACGCAGCGCAAGTCGATTTATTATCAATACTACCAGGGCGCGAAATCGACGCACAAAGTATACAAGCACTATGGCGTACGCACCGAACGCTACAAACTGATCTACTTCTACACCCTGGACGAGTGGGAGTTTTACGATCTCAAGAACGACCCGAACGAGATGCAGAGTCAATATGACAATCCGGCGTATCGGCGCGATGTCAAAGACATGAAAGCTGAACTCGTGAAACTTCGCAAAGAGTACAGGGTGCCCGAGGACGAGTAGCGATTCGGAAGATATGGAACACATCTGGGTCAAGGCGGAGAGTCATTTGGCCCGTGTGTTCTTGCGCGAACCGAAGAGCATATCCAAAGGGTCAATATTCTAGCGCTGAATCATGATAGCATAGAAGATTCCATCCTGGAACGCGAAATCGTAGAAGAACGAGAATGCATTGTCAACGGTTATCTAAACGATGTCGAAAAAAATCAGAGCGTACTGACGATTTTCAGCGACGGGCGCGAGATTGAAGTACCCATTACCGAAACGGATTTCGTGATGACGAAATAGCCTGTTTGGAAGTATTGTTAATCGTCCGATTGCGAGACCTCTGAACTGGTGTAATCAATCCATCCGAACATCATCTCATCAGTGGTGGGTTCGCCGAAACGCACGGTTCGTGAGGGATCGATACCCGTGTATTCCGCGCGCTCTTGTGAGTTGTCGTACCACATCTGCACCTTGATGCGTGTGCCTGCGGGGATTTTCTTGGGTTCTTTGAATACGTAGTTGGTTTGCCAGTTGAAGTCGTACTTTGGCACGTTCAATAACACTTCCTCTGTCCCGTCGGGATAATAGGCGGTATACTTCGACGCCTTCCCCCTTAGATGCGTATGCGGAAATAACGCAAGCAAGGTCGTGTCATCACGGAATGTCTCCTCGGCAATCACTTCATGATTTGATGCGTTTGCGGGAATGGTGAAATACATGGTTCCCACTGCACCCCAGCTTACTTCGTGATGCACCGGCGCGTCGTGAAAGGTAAAGCCAATCTTCGAGTTGTCCCACATCCCCGTGCCAGGCCCTGCTTCCTTGTGGTAATGCATATTGAAGGTCAGCGTCGTGCCCTCTTCCAGGGAACGCCCGTAACCTTCCGGAAAACTCGTCGCGTCGGTGCCAGGTCCGGTTCCTCCAAGCATGCCCATCGGGAATCCCATCGACCGAGGAGCACTATCGCTGAATACCACGATGTGGTGAACGACCTCGCTACCCGGTCGCAATTGCATTCCCTTGATCCACTGATCTTCGGGCAATATATCCTCGTCCAATGTCACGCGGATTGACGCATAGTAATCGTCGACCCAATCCTCGACCCAATAGGGTTCATCAAAGGGCACGGTCAAGTCGGGTTCACCTATTGTCCAGCCAGTACTTTCTTCTTTAGCTAGTTCCGGCTCACTGCCCGGACCACGGTTCGCACCGGATTTCACCCAGTCCACGATGGTCTTGATCTGTGCATCGGTCAAGGTGCGTTCGTTTTCGAACACGCCGTGAAATTCCGGATCGGCGTGCCACGGCGGCATGGTGCGCTCGGCAACCTGGCGGGCGATCGACTTGGCCCACGGACGAACTTCCTTATACGTTCGCAGCGGCATCGGCGCTACCATGCCCATCGTGTCGTCGCCAGAGGGACGATGACAGGTGACGCAGTTCTCTTGCAAAATAGGCTGCACATCACTATAAAATGATGCGTCGGCGAATGGACTCAAGAAAATGGTCATTCCAACTAACACTGCGACTACTCGAAACATCGTGCGCGCCCTCCGTATTGTAGATTCCTACAGGTTAAACAGATAATATCAGAAGGCTGGCTCTTTGTCCATCTACGCCAATACGGAATACGGGATAATTCCGGCTTGCATGTATTCCGATGGATATCGCCAATGCAATATGGCATGATAGACAACTTCGGCAACAAATATCCGATCGTCAATGAATTCGCCCCTGTTCGGGCCGTTCCGTGGAGCGATTTTAAGGAAAGGACTATAATGGCTACATCAGAAGAGACCTTATACGAGGTGCGTAATGGGGGTGCCTGGATCACGTTGAATCGGCCTGAGAAACGAAATGCCCTGTCCCCCACACTGATTGCGGAGGTCTACGAGCACATTCTCGTGGCGAATGAGGAGGAGGATGTTCGGTGTGTTGTGATTACTGGTGCCGCACCGGCGTTTTGTGCGGGTGCCGATCTCAAAGCCAAGCGCGGTCAGGAAACGGGTGGACGCGAGGTGCCTTATCCGCAATTGCTTACTCAGATTCAGGACAATCCGAAGCCCGTGATTGCTGCGGTCAACGGCGCGGCTTTTGCTGGAGGGCTGGGCATCGTCGGGGCGGTGGATATTTCGATCACGGCGGACAACGTGGCGTTCAGTTTTAGTGAAGTGCGAATTGGTGTTATCCCGGCGATGATTGCGGTGGTATGTCTGCCGAAGATCGGTACCCATCACGGGATGAAACTGTTTTTGACGGGGGAGCGATTCACTGCGGAGCAAGCGGTGGACATTGGATTCATACATCGCGCGGTGCCGGGGGATGAGCTTGAGGCTGCGGTGCAGGAAGAGATCG
>JAYGCN010000199.1:0-9270 GCA_046583315.1 Candidatus Hydrogenedentota bacterium | reverse complement strand
TCCCTTTCAGATAATCCAGTCCCGGACGAAGCGCCGATCCAGGATGGTTCTTCAAAAACATTTCAATGGTAACCATCGATTCATCGTAGGCGCCCGAACGATACAGCGACCACGCCATTCCGTAGTCCGCTTTCTGGGCATAACTCGATGCCGGGAATCGGTCTTTGAGCTTGCTGTAGGATTTCGCGGCCGCCTCATGCCATCCCAGCGAGTCGTAAGCCTCACCCGCGCGATACAGCGCGTCCATCTGAAGCGATTTGTTCAGAGACGTATCCTCGCCCACTCCCATGTACAACACCGCCGCCGATTCAAATTTGTTCCCGGCTACATAAACCGCCGCCAGTTGGTATCTAGCGAATGGCGCGTACGAGGAACTGCCCACTTCCTTAATGAGGCGTTCATAGGCCTTCAGCGAAGAAGACCACTGCTCCGTGTCTGCGTACAATTTCCCGAGATAATAAAGCGCTTCAGCCTTCAGTTCTGGCTCATTCGCACGCCTGCCGACCTCGATCAGCATTGGTTGCGATTCTTTATAACGCTTCACCCGATACAACGACACGCCTTCACGCAATTGAGCACGGCTTAGATAGGTACCATCAGGATACTTCGCTACAAGATTGGAAAAGGTCTTCGCTGCACCTGCGTAATCTTTTTCGGAATACTGAGACTCGCCCAGACGATAAAGGGCTGTCTCCCGTTGAGCACCCTCTGGATAACGGTCGAGATAGGTGCGATACTCAGTCGCCGCGTCGCCGTAAAATCCACGACCGAACAGCCCGTTTGCAAAATCGAGTTGGGATTGTTCCTCCTGTTGACCCCAAGCTACCGAAGCGATCAGGATGCACCCTGCAAGAAGACTTGGTCGCAGTATGGCCCTGTTCAACATCAGTCGGCCTCCGATTCCTCAGGCGGAATCGTTGCGAAGGATACCGAAGAGATATCCGCAATTCTGCAGCAATCCAATATGGCCAGAGCCGTGCCCAGATTCGCATCGCGATCCCCGCGAATGATGACCGTACCCCCCGGGAAATGTTCCGCGACCCGATTGAGAATGTTCTGCAACTCGACCAGAGACACCTCTTTCTCATTCAGAATGATCGTGCCATCTTCTCTGAGATTGACGAAAATCTCGCCTTGCAGACGCTCGTTGGTTACCCCGCTCTGCGCCGTCGGCAGCGTAATATCCACTTCGGTCTCAAGCGAGGTATAGACGGAAGTCATCATGAAGAAAACAAGCGTCAGGAAAACGATATCGATCAGTGGCGCCATCGGCACCTGCTCCGTTTCCTCGTGTAAGGGACGGCCTATTTTCATGATTCTTTCTGATGGCGAACAATGAGTTCGACGAACTCGCTGGCCTGCGATTCAATCAACGCGAGAACCTTGAGCACGCGACCGCGCAAAAAGAAATAGGTTAAGAGTGCCGGAATCGCCAGCAACAGTCCCGCCGCTGTCGTTATCATGGCCTGCGAGACGCTATACGCCATCGTCAGACCTTTAACTTGTGAATTATCCAACGCGATCGCGCTAAAGGCGTTGATCATGCCCCATACTGTGCCAAGTAGCCCCATTAATGGCGCGATCGCCCCCACATTGTTCAAATAGGAAATGCGTTGCCACAACCGCGCCGCGCCACGTTCTCCTTCACTTTCCATCGCTTCCTGGATGATGTAACGCTCCTGTTCGGAAACCCGCAGGCCTGAATAAAGAACGCGCGCCATGAGCTCGGGGCGTCCGTCGCACAGTTTCGTCGCTTCATAAAACTCACCAGCACGAACCTGATTCGCGATGCGTTTGAGCATTTTCGCCGGAACTTCTCGTCCCGACGTGATTGTCGCCAGCAAGTAGAACGCCAGAATCATCGTAAAAAAACCGAGAATCATAATTGCCCACAAAATGGGCCCACCATTTCGGATGATGGCTTCCAAAGACAATGCTTCGGCACTGGGCGTCAGAAGGCCGTCGCCCGCCAGATTTTCGGAGGTCACCGCCGGTGGCGCGGATTCCGGCTGCTGGGCACCCACGGAAGTCGATAGAACCGACACAAACAAACACAGTGAGATGCCAAAACGCAATAGGCTGATTTTCATGCTACCCCTCTTCTCGCAACGTTGCACTCGTAGTCCATCTCCATTCATCCCCCGCCAAGTCAAATGGTTGCATACTCAAGGGTTAGCCCAGCAAGCCGCCTTTTCCTGAACTCAAGCGGATTCCCTGCAACATCATGCTGAGTTCTTCCGGATTATCCGAAATATTTATGCCCTCTGCCTGATTGATTAAGCCAGTCTTGATGAGATTGTGCAGGCTGTCATTGAAGGTCTGCATGCCCGCATCGACTCCCTGCTGCATGGCCGCCTCCAATTGACCGTGGCGACCCTCGCGAATCAGTTTGCGTACCGCAGGCGAGTCAAACATCAACTCGCAGGTGGGAACACGCCCCACGCCGTCTGCGCGTTGAATCAATCGCATGCACATAACACCCTTGAGATTGTGCGACAACTGCGAGAGCACCATATCCCGTTGCTCAATGGGAAACATGTCGATAATCCGGTCAATCGTCTGCTTGACGTTTGTCGTGTGAAGCGTGCTGAATACAAGATGCCCTGTTTCCGCCGCAGAGATCGCCGCGTCAAAAGTCTCCAGATCGCGCATCTCCCCCACCAGCAACACATCCGGATCCTGACGCATCGCAGCCTTGAGCGCCGTTGAAAAGTCAGAGGTATCGATCGTAACTTCGCGCTGACTGACGATGGAATTATTGTCCTGATGAACAAACTCAATCGGATCTTCAATCGTTACAATATGGCACTGACGTTTTTCGTTAATGTAATCAATCAGCGAAGCCAGAGCCGTCGATTTACCACTACCCGTCGTACCCGTAATCAAGATCAAGCCACGGACGTAATCCGCCAGTTTCAGCGCGGCATTTGGTAAGTTAAGCTGATCAAAGGTCAGCATCTTCGTCTTGATTCGTCGCAACACCATTGACACCTGGCCACGCTGACGAAATACGTTCACACGGAACCGACCAACACCCTTCTCCGTAAACGCCAGATCGATCTCGCCGCGTTTCATGAAATGCCGGCTCTGATCCGAAGACAACAAAATCTTCGTGAAGCTCTCGATATCCGCCGGCGATATGACAATCTCATGCTGCGTCTCAATGTTGCCGTCGATTCGATAGTACACCGGACACGCACTCTTCAGATGGATGTCCGAAGCATCGCGCTGAATGGCCCGCTGCAAAATCTTAAGAAACTTGTCACGTTCTTCGCTCACTGAATCTTCTTTCGTTTGCGCATGAACGCCGGGATGCTCAGATCGTCATCTTGCTCTGCACGCTTGGTTGGCTGAGGGTTTTCCGCTTCCTGCGCCGGAAACAACTCAGTTGCACCGTCAAAAGCCGCTTCGTCAGCAATAGCAGGTATTTCCAACTCATCTGAACTGGCATCGCGATGCGGTATCACATTGGAATTGCCCGCCGCCCGCTGCTCACCGAGCACCTGTGCCATGCCCGGAGCGAATCCTGCCGCGATCACCGTTACCTGAAGTTCAGGGCGCTCATCATCGTCAATCACCGCACCGAAAATAATGTTCGCATCCGGATGGGCCGCAGCTTGCACGGTCGATACCGCTTCCTGAACCTCACGCATCCCAATGTCGCAACCACCCTTGATGTTTACGATCACGCCTTTGGCACCATTAATGTTCGATTGCTCAAGCAGCGGACACACAATCGCTGCTTCCGCCGCCCGCTTGGCTCGGTCTTCCCCTTCAGCAAGCCCGATGCCCATCAGCGCGCGACCCCGTGACTGCATGATAGTGCGTACATCGGCAAAGTCGAGATTGATCAGGCCCGGAATCGTAATTAGCTCAGAAATGGCGCGCACGCCGTTGTGCAAGACTTCGTCCGCTTGATGAAAGGCATTGAGCAACGAAATATTTTCCTGACACATCGCCTCAATACGATCGTTAGGAATGACGATCATCGTGTCGACATTTCCCTCAAGTTCCACAAGGCCCTTCATCGCGTTTTGCATGCGTTCGTCGCCTTCAAAACCAAAAGGAAGCGTTGCAATTCCCACGGTCAACGCGCCACTCGAACGAGCAATCTCCGCCACAATCGGCGCCGCACCGGTACCCGTGCCACCACCGAGACCCGTCGTTACAAATATCATATCCGCGCCCGAAAGAATATCGAATATCCGTTCGCGATCCTCCAGCGCGGCCTGTTTACCAGTTTCCGGAACAGCGCCCGAACCCAGTCCACCCGTCAATTCCCCGCCAATCTGCAGACGTGTTCCAGCCGGAGATTTTTTCAAGGCCTGAGAGTCTGTGTTGATAGCGATGAAATCCACATCGCTCATCCCCTCGTTGATCATGCGAGCGACCGCATTGCCCCCGCCCCCGCCCACGCCACACACCTTAATTAACGCATGTTCGCCAAATGACTCTTTTGCGTCCGATAATCCAATACTCATAGCACTATACTCCTTTGTTATTTCCCCCGATCGGATCCCCGAGATCCTCCGAATAACAGGCTCATAGTAGCACTCGGCGTTGAGACAGGCAAATTTAGGCAGACCCGGCTATTTACAGATCAGATCGGCTCCAAATCGCAAGTCCAGATAGTCCCCGCACAGAATAGCGCCATTTTGAAGATCCCAAAACACACTAAGTCGGTCCGCCTGATCGGCCACGCTCTTGGCGCTCCACCGAATCTCGAAAACCAGCTCGTCGCAATACATCAAAATCTCGCTTGGGGAGTATGCCGCGAGTTCGGATGCAGACAACCCGCTCGCCAGCGGCAGCCTTCTAAATGCCTCCCAGACCTGTATCGCCCCATGGAGACTTTCCGATTCAATCGCCTCCCCGACCGTTACAAACTCAAGGTCCCCGACATTCGTTACAAAAGGCATGACCGGTTCCTCCAGGCTCCCGTACTCCAGAAGAACCACCCCCTCCTCATCAATCATGTACGAGCGACGGTTCAACTGTACCGTCAAATAAGGAATCCGCTCGTCAATAGAGATCACCACCGAATCGGGAAATATCTGGCGAACCGTACACGTCTTTACAAACGCCATCGATTCAATCGCCCCTTGAATTGCAGGCGCGTCAAGATACAGCACGTTTCCATCTTGAATCAGGCCCGAGACCTCCAGCACGTCATCCTCCGACAACGCACGGAGTCCCTCAATCCGTACACTTTTCACCTGAAATTTTTCAGAATTCTGCGTGTACTCATAAAAGCGATACCCGACGAACCCAATCAATGCCAAACAAATACTCAATTCCAAAAAAAACACGATCCACTTCTTCAACTGCGGAGGCTTGCGACCCCGCTTGCGATGTTCGTATGTGCTTTTTTTGGCCACCCCTACCCCGCTATCTCCGCCAACAACGGCTCAACGATCTGATTGATATCCCCCGCGCCCAAGATCAATACAACATCCCCCGGTGTCAGCTGTGGAACGAGTTGGGCCACCACATCATCCTTATCGCTGACCAACTCCACATGCAGACCGCCGCGTTCGCGAGCGCGATTCACAATCAAACCAGAATCCACGCCCGGCATCGGTTCTTCGCGCGAAGGATAAATGTCCGTCACGATAGCGCAATCCACATCCAACAACACCTCGGCAAATTCCTCGGCAAAAAACTTTGTTCGGCTGTACAGGTGAGGCTGAAAGACCACCACGACGCGACCCGGATCAGTCCAGCGAATCGCCTCCAGCGTACTCGCGATCTCCGTAGGATGATGCGCGTAGTCCTCGACAACGGTAATGCCATTCATCTCGCCACGCACCTGCAATCGACGCCGCACACCATCAAAATGGCGCAACCCGTCCACGATGATTCCAAAGGGCAACCCCAGGCACAAACCCACCGTACATGCAGCCAGCGCATTACGAACATTGTTCTCACCCAACGCGCGCAGCTCTATCGACCCCAGCTTTCCCGACACGCCCAGACGCTCATCCGAACACACAACATCAAAACAAGTCGTCAACGTATCAATCTGGCTCGTCATCGCCTTCGATTCATCACGATTCCCGAGCCGCACATCGACCGCACGCACCGAGACACCCTCAGCGAGTCCGTAACTCATCGTCTCACTCGTAATTTCATCCACGATAGCGCGTACGTTATCCGAGTCCAGGCACACCACTGCATAACCATAAAAAGGAATCCCGTTGCAAAATTCCAGAAAGGCACGTTTCAAATTGTCCAACGTCCCGTAATACTCCATGTGTTCCGCGTCAATATTCGTGACCACGCCTATCGTGGGATGCAAACGCAGGAACGATCCATCATGCTCGTCCGCTTCGGCCACGATATAGTCACCCGTACCCCAACGCGCATTCGTGCCGCTTCGATGCAAGATGCCCCCGATTATAGAGGTGGCCCCTATATTCGCCTGCTCCAGCACCGCGCTGACCATCGAAGTCGTCGTCGTCTTGCCATGACTCCCCCCCACAACCACCGCGTGCGGTTTCATTCGAAGCAAATCCGCCAACAATTGACTTCGGTGTAGAATCGGGATACCGTGTTCAGTCGCGGCAAGAACCTCAACATTGTCCTCAGGCACCGCCGCAGAAATAACCACGATATCCGCCCCGTCGACATGTTTCGCTTCATGGCCCTCATAGAACGTCAGGCCATAGGTCTCGAGTCTTTCCACAATGTCCGAATGCTCGAGATCCGACCCCGATACGGCATAGCCAAGATTAATCAGAATTTCCGCAAGACCGCTCATCCCGATCCCGCCTACCCCCGTAAAATGCACATGTTTCGATCGACTATTCTGCAATGAATCCAGCCTTTTCAATCGTTTTGCAACGTGAACCCCGAAACCCAGTATAGCAAAGGCCGCACCACTCACGGAATCCCCCATCAACTACGCCCTCTATCCTCAATTCGTGCCTATCAGTTCCAATGCCTTGCAAAACATACGCGCATTCCGGCAGGATCGACACAGACCCGAAAGGAAATGCCCACGATGATTCAATCCCTGAAAAGCCTGCTGTTTGCCGAAACGGCCGATTCCCCCGATTCAGTGCCCGAAGTCGATGAATTTCACCTCGCCACCTGCGTGATACTCGTCGAAATCGCCTTGGCAGACGATGAATTTACGGACGAAGAGCGAAACCACATCGTGAGTACGATGAAATCGCGATTTAACATGAGCGAAGCCGATGCGCACCGCCTCATCGAAGCCGCTACCCAGGCGCGCGTAAACAGCAAGGACCTCTGGCATTTCACCAACATCATCAACCAATCCTGCACGACCGATGAGAAGCAGAAGCTAATCGACGAAGTATGGCGTGTCGTATTTGCCGACGGATCAATGGACGGACACGAAAACTATCTCGCCCACCAAATGGCGAAACTCTTCAATCTCACCCACGGCCAACTCATCGATTCGAAAGTGCGCATACTCGACCAACTTCGAAACCCCTGATGCCCGTCGCCTCCCTTACTTGACTGGAACGCCCTTGCCGCCATTCCACACGCCCCCGGAGCTGAATCGATACCGAAACGTGTCACGGCCTCGCTCGCCTGTAGGAATTTCCGCATCAGCGGCTTGCGCCTCCGTGCGATTCGACGCACGTCTCCCTTCGTAGAACTCATAGGAATATTCAATTAGTCCCGTAAAGCCTGTCTCCTTGCGATTTCCTGATCTCGAGACAGGTTGCGCTTCCAGCGCGTAGGCGCGCATATACTTTTTTACCCGCTTAAAATACTTGCCCCGTAACGCCTCGCTATCGTCATACACCAGCTCCCCATGACGTCCCGCCGCATTCAAACGTTTCACTTCCGCCGCGCCCACCATCCGCATCGATTCCATGGTACGATCACGTCCCGAAACATAATCTTCCGAACGCTCCTGCAACCCGAAATCCTGCAACACCGTCGAACCGACATTGCCGCCGCAACCCGCCACCACCACGCTGCACATAAGCACGTAAAATTTCCACACGGTACTTTCCCCCTTTGAATGCGGACGATCAATCGCGACACAGGGGTCAGTATAACAAGGTGGGAATGGCAGTACAACGAGGCGAAGAGACCTGATTGGTGAGTACTCCTGATTTTCGAGTACTATCGAAGGAAGTCGAGAAGACTGTTTTGAATCACGCGTGCCGAAGCATTCAGCGCCGCCTGATATGAATTCTGCGCTACATTGAAATTGATGATCGTCTCGGCATAATCAGCATCGACACGATCGGAGAGTTCTTCTTGCAGATTCAAGATCAAATCCTCGGTCGAAATGATGATCTCAAGAACACGATTTTCCACCGCCCCGATTTTCGTCAACTCACGACTGATCTGATCCTGGGATACGTCCAGTTCACCAAAACGAACATTCCGCAGATTGTCCTGATCTCCCGCCAGCATGTCGTCCCGAATCCCTATCAGCATCGAGAAGATGTCCACATCAGACTGAAACACATTGCTTCCCGTCGCGTTCACGGCCAGAAAACCGGAGTCCGAAAACTGAACGTTAATCGTTTCAGAATTGCCGTCGTAGTTGACCGCCGTAATCCGATCCGTCACCGGGTCACGCGTCACGGAAAATGCCTCGATCTTCGTGTGGGTGCCCCCGAAGATTGTCTTGCCGTCGATCTTCCGGTTGGATTCGACAACCGCCTGCTCAAGCAGTTGGTTAATCTCCCCCGCAGTCATATCCAATTCCGTTTGCGTAAATGTTTCGTTCGCAGCACGAATCGTCAGTTCCCGGGCACGCTGAATGATATTTGTCACCGAGTTAAACGCCCCTTCAGAAGCGCGCATCAACGGCTCCAGCCCATTCAAGTTCCGAACGAACTGCGCACTGCGAGCCATGCCACGCCGAATACTGATCGCCCGTCGCGCGTCCAGAGGACTATCAGAAGGCCGATTCACCCGAAGGCCCGTTGCCAAGCGTTCCTGAAGCGTCGAAAGATTTTGAAGCTGCCCATTGACGTCGCGCAATGTCCGCGCCGTCAACAAGCTCTGTGTGATGCGTATTCCCATAAGAGAAATCTACCCGATTGTATTCAACAACGCCGGTTGCTGCTGCATTTTCGCTTCCATACCCGTCGCGCTATAACCATCCGGTTTTAGCGAAACATGACCTACCGCTACGCGTCCTGCAACAGGGTGACCGTATCGGCCCACCCGGGCAACGCCGTCGCCATCACAATTGCTATCATCCAGTTTCGCATCATTTGCCTACCCGTCTATCGTCTTACGTTATTGGCCAGTTGCAGCATTTCATCCGAC
>JAYGCN010000330.1:0-19745 GCA_046583315.1 Candidatus Hydrogenedentota bacterium | reverse complement strand
CGGTATGGGGAACGCAGGGGATAATGTTGCGAAGGATTTTGATATCAGTCGCGAGGATATTGACGCATTCGCTCTGGCGAGTAATCAGAAGGCGGCTGCGGCGGTTGCCGAGGGTAAGTTTTCCGATGAGATAACTGCACTTGATCTGCCTGAGGGCGGAAAATTTGATACGGATGAAGGTCCTCGTGCGGATGCTTCGATGGAAGCGTTGTCTGCGTTGCGTCCTGCGTTTGCCGCGAGTCCAAAGAATGGATTTCATACGGCAGGGAACAGCAGCCAAATGAGTGATGGGGCGGCGGCTGTCGTGATGATGAGTGAGAAGGGATTGAAGGAAACGGGTGCGACGCCTATTGCGAAATTTTTGAGTTACAATGTTGCTGCTGATAGTCCGAAGTATCTGGGGCCGGCGCAGTTGGTGGCGATTCCGAAGGCGATTGAGATGGCGGGGTTGACGCTAGAGGATATCGATTTGTTTGAGATTAATGAGGCCTTTGCTTCGGTGGCAATTCTGGTGACGCGTGAGTTGGGCCTGGATCCGGAGAAGGTGAATGTCAATGGCGGGGCGATTGCGCTGGGGCATCCGATGGGATGTACGGGCGCAAAATTATCGACCCAGATTATTCATGAATTGAAGCGGCGTGGTCAGAAGTATGGCGTGGTGACGATGTGTATTGGCGGTGGAATGGGTGCGGCGGGGGTGATTGAGGTTGTCGATTGATTTGTCCGCGCGGCGTTGGTCGTTAGTTTAGATATCCCAGGGCTTTGAGTTGTTCGTTTATGTGATCGACATCGATATCCTTTTCTTGAGGTTGGCTGAGATCTCTGAAGCGAAAGCCGCTGATGAAGGTCATGTCTTCTGGACGTCCGGGATTGATGTGGTAGTAGAATTTTCCGTCGACGACTTCGAAGTTACCCAGTACCACATATTCTTTGGCCGGTTCTTGTTCCGATTTGGGTTCTAATGAATAGAGTTTGGGTTCTTCTAACTTTTTCGTTCTGAAATGAAAGGATGTGGTGCGTTGTCTTCCGTCGAGGGCTATGGTTTGGCAAAGAATGCTTACTTGATAGGAGCCGTTGGGCACGTTTCGAATGCCGGGGATTTCTGGGGGACTTTCGGTGCTGTTGTAGGCGAGGTAGAAATTGGAGTTTGACGGTGTGAAGGGATTTCCGTCGATGACGATGGTCCATTTGTTGTCATTTGCATCGTTTGCATCGGTAACGTGATCTGGGAATAGAAATTGCCAGTGCGGCACTTGAAAAGTGGCAGGTGTGGAGGTCGATAAATTGGTGTATTGCTTCCATCGAGGGGTTAGAAAATCGGTCACATAGCTCTGAATAGGGGGTGGTGTCTGTTGGCTTGGGGGAGACTGATTCCGCGTTTCGAGGTGGTCGGGCAGGGACAGGCGGGTGGTGATTTCCTCTATTTCTGTCCAGGTCTTGGTCCGATTTTCTTCGTGCAGTCCCCGGAATACGTATTTGGTTTTTTCGTCCATTATGATGTGCACGGGATCGGCGGTGACGTATATGTTTTCGGCTTTGGCATAAATGAGTGATTGGTCTTTGTTGTCGGTGGGTTGGCCTTGCATGTGCGCGCGCAGGGAGTTGCCATCGAATGTGGCGCTGTGTTGGAGATGAAGCAGATCGGCGAGTGTGGGCATGAGGTCGATATTTTGGGTGGGGGGGGATATGCGTTTTCCTTTGATCATCCATAGAATAAGTGGTGCGAATATGTTTCCTAATGGTATGGGGGCTCCGAGGATGCCTGCGAAGGAGACGAGATGGCACATCATGCCCCAAAATGTAGTGTCTTTGTCCGGTTGTCCATAGTAGTCGTCGTAGTGGTATGACATGTCCCAATCCTCTTGGCTTTTAGACTATTAGGGATTGGTTTCGGAGGTTGTTTCGAAGACCGGGCGGGCGGATTCGACGACATCGGCGCATTGAAAACGGTTGCGACCATTGGTTTTGGCGGTGTATAGCATGGAATCGGCGATACGAATGAAGTCATTGGGCTGGCCGAAATCAGCCGGGCGGCCCCACGCGATGCCAAAACTCGAGGTTAAGCGAAGGGTCTTTTCAGCTGTTTGAAAGGCGTATTTTTCTATGCGGCTGCGTAGTCGCTCGATGGCATCTTCGCTGGCATCTCTGCGGATATTGGGCATGATGATCATGAATTCCTCGCCGCCGTAACGTCCCACGGAATCGTAGGTGCGCAGTCCGGAGTTGAGCAGAACGGCAAATTCGCGCAAGACGTGGTCTCCTGCGATATGCCCGTAGGTGTCGTTCACTGCTTTGAAATAATCAATGTCTGCCATTACGATGCTAAGGGTAGTGCCGTCTCTGAGTGCGCGGGCAAATTCATCCTGGAGAACATTCATAATGGCCCCTCGATTGAGCAGGCTGGTCAGCATGTCGGTGGACGCGGTGACTTGCAAGGTTTGATTGGCTTGCTCCAGCCGGGCGTTTAATTTGAGAATTCGTGCACCGGCCCGTATTCGGGACTGGAGTTCGGTGGGGTTGTAGGGCTTGATTACATAGGCGTCAGCGCCGGCGTCAAGCCCGCGCACAACGTCCTCTGACTCGTCTCGTCCACTGAGCAGAATGATGTAGCAGTAGGGAAGCGTTTTGTCCCCGCGGATACGTTTGCACAGTTCGATACCGTCCATTTCGGGCATGACCCAGTCGGCGAGAATCAGTTGTGGAGGAACTGGCATATGGGTCAGGATTTCGAGGGCTTCGGTGCCGTTGGATGCGGGAATCACGTCGTAGCCATAGCGTTGGAGCAGGCTTGTCAGGCTAGCGCGCGTTGTGGGGTCATCTTCTACGACGAGAACTTTCATAGTATTTACCCTGTGTTGCCCAGGTTGAAAATGCATTTAATGCGAAAAAAATATAGTTGTAAAGTTATTATACCATAAAATGGAAAGAATTGCGGACACGGCGAGGTTTCTTATTGATAATGTGTATCATTAGTCTATGCTCCAAGCATGGGTGATCAAGTACATGCGTTTAGAGTGCGGGGTCTTGATTGTATAGAAGAGATCAAGACGATTCGGTCGGCCCTTTTGTCGCTGGGTTATTCGGAGTCGGACCTCGCTTTTGATCTGCTTCGAGGCAAACTTTCGGTCCTTGCTCAGGGAAGCGATGAGGAGGAAAAGGCGATATGTGTGGCTGTGGGGAAAGCAGGTCTCGAGGCGACGGGATGGAGTGAATTCGCGCTTCGGCAAGGGGAAGATGAACGTTTTTGGTCGCTGCACGGTCGATTTTTGTTGTGCGTAGCGGGAGGCGTTCTGAATGCGGGTGCTTTGTTATGGCATGGTGTGCAGCATGGTTGGTCGGATGCTTTTGGGAGTGTAGGGGAGGAGCATGGGTATCCGGTGGCGAGTCTTGTGACCATCGGTGTTGCGGTGGTCATCGGTTTTTGGTTTGTGATTCCGAAAGTGTGGTACGCGCCGCGTCGAGGGCGCGCGGATATGAATCTTCTGATGCTGGTGGCGGTGTTGGGTGCGATGTTTCTGGGCGAGTGGATGGAAGAGGGCATGGTGGCATTTTTGTTTTCGGTGTCGTTGCAGTTGGAAGCGTGGAGTGTGCGGCGTGCGCGCAGATCGATCAGCGCGTTGCTGGCTACGACGCCGGATACGGCTTGGGTATTTTGTAATCATGCATTGGAATTTGAGCGACGTGCTGCGAAAGAGGTGAACATCGGTTCACGGGTTCAGGTACGCCCGGGCGAGCGTATTCCCCTGGATGGAGAAGTAACGCTTGGTGAGTCGTATGTGAATCAATCGCCGATTACGGGTGAGTCGATGCCGATCCCGGTTTCCTTAGGCAGTATGCTGTATGCGGGGTCGGTGAATGGCAATGCAACGATTGAGATGACGGTTACGCAGTTGGCGGAAGACTCGACCCTGAGTCGAATGATTGCGTTGGTGGAGGATGCGCACTCGAAACGATCGGAGCGTGAGGTCTGGGTGGAACGCTTTGCCGGAATTTATACGCCTACGGTGATGGTCTTGTCGGCATTGGTTATGGTCAGCATTCCCCTGTTTAACGGGGGGAATTGGTTGGCGGGTGTGTATCAGGGGTTGGTGTTGCTGGTCATTGCGTGTCCCTGCGCGCTGGTCCTATCGGCGCCGATTACGATAGTTTCGGCATTGAGTGCGGCTGCTGGAAATGGTGTTTTGATCAAAGGCGGCACGGTTCTGGACCGGGCCGCACGCATCGATACGCTGGCGACGGATAAGACGGGCACGCTCACTTTGGGAAATGCCGCTGTACAGACGGTTCTTCCGCTCAATGGTCATACGCGGGAGGAGGTCTTGGCGCGCGCGGCGGCGATGGAGTCTCAATCGGATCATCCCATTGCCACGGCGATACTTGCAGAGGCCCGCGCTGAGAAAATCGATATTCCGAAGTGTGATTCGTATCGGATTGTGCAAGGCAAGGGTGCGACGGGGCAATTCAACGGACGAATGTTTTGGATTGGGAGCAATCGATTCGCGCAAGAGCGGGGCGTGGATGAAGAGTTGGTTCGGGAAAATTGTGATCGACTTGTGGAAATGGGAGACACGGTTGTTGTCGTTGGGCATGAAGAACATGCTTGCGGGTTGATTGGTGTTGCGGATGAAATTCGTACGCAGGCATCGGAGATGGTGGAATTGTTGCATGCGTGTGGGGTGGCGTCGGTAATGTTGACGGGTGATGGGCAAGGGCCTGCGACTAGCGTGGCGGAAGCGGTCGGAGTTGATTCGGTGGAGTACGGATTGTTGCCGGAGGAAAAAGTGGAGGCGGTGTCTGCACTGACGCGAGAGGGTCGACACGTGGCGATGCTGGGCGATGGAATAAATGATGCTCCGGCGATGGCCGCGGCGTCTTTGGGGATTGCGATGGGCGCGATGGGATCGGATGCGGCGATCGAGACGGCGGATGTTGCGTTGGTCTCGGATGATCTGCTGAAAGTACCGTGGCTTATCGAGCATGCGAAACGTACCATGAGAATTTTGAAGCAGAACATTGGATTTGCACTGGGTGTGAAGGCGGCGTTTGTTTTGTTGGCGGTGGTGGGTATTTCGACGCTGTGGATGGCGATTATTGCGGATATGGGGGCTTCGTTGCTGGTGATTTTTAACGGCTTACGATTGCTTCATACGAAGATATAACATCTTGTCCTGGGGAAGAGTTCTTAATTATACTCTTTGTCGGGTCCACCGGATTCCCAACAAAGGAGAGTTCGATTTGATTGACGAGAATAAAGAGTCGGTAGCGGCTGAAGCTGCCGGAGAGGACAAAGGGGGATGGGAAGCAAAATATGGTCGACTTCCAGGTGTAGTGCTGCTCTTAATGGTGGTCGCCTTGCCTTTTGTATGGGTATCTGTTGCTCCGAAACCTAGTGAGCATGCGACGCCTGAGCCGCTTGCTGTTTCCGTTCCCGAACCAACACTAGCGCCAACAACAGCAACAACGAAAAAGGCTTCTGTTGTTCGAGGAGTGATTCGGGAACTGTCAACTTCTCCTGTTTGGACGGAAAGCGTGGATGGAAATTGCCTGATATCGCTGTTTCTCTCTGACGTGACATCCCTCACGCGGGGCGTATCGGTAGAGGATCATTTGGTGGCGCATGTCTGGAGCATGCGGGACTATATTCGCGACGACACGACGGAGTTGCGGGTAGGTCAACCTGTGATTATTTCGATTCAGCCGTGGGATGAAGTGAGGAACTCGTTGGAGTCTATTCAACACATTCGCCTAACGAGCGAGAGTGTCTTGACAGCGCCGGAATATTACGGGGTGTGGGATAGCGGACGGGGAATTAAATCGGAAACCGATCCGGCTGTGCCGGCATCATCGGACGATTGGATGTTGGAACTGCGGAAGCGGTATGTGGATTCGCTTCGGGATGTGGAAGGGGAGTTTTTGGAAGCCCTATCGGCGCGACGGTCTTCTCTTGAACCGGGGGTAGCGAACCCGTTGGGGGATGATGGGTGGCATTTGACTGCTAGTGCGGGTGATGCACTCATTACGGGTAAGGATGGGCAGGGCGGTCCGAGCGGGTCCTATCTTGAGGGCATTTCTGAAAGTTCCTTAATGGGTGCGAGCGTGCTCCCGTCGATTGTTGCGTATCATGAGGCTCTTGAACGTGCCGGTATCACGCTTGTTCTGGTGCCGGCTCCTCCGAGAATACTTTTTGATACGGAAAGAACTTTTGGGCACGGACGTTTTGCCGATCTTGATGCATCTTTTCGATTGGATCGAAAATTTAGGGTGTTTTATGATCTGCTTGAGCAAAAAGGCGTGACAGTCGTTGACTTGTATCCGGAATTTGAGAAATTTCGTCGTGAAAATGGGCGGTCCCCCTACCTTAGCGATGACCATCACTGGTCTGCTGAGGGGGTGCGCCTGGCTGCCAGGAAAGTCGCGGAGACGTGTCGTGAAGCGAGTGGTTTTGAGGGGGCGAATCGGCAGACGATTCATTCGGTACCCTCGCGGATTGGGTACATTGCTTCGTATTGGTATGAGGAGCACGAGGGTGAGACGGCTTTACAGGAAGAGAATCGGAGTTGGTTGGAGACCGATACGGCACAGGTAGTAATGGATGATGCTTCACCGAATGGCACGCGTCCGGTTCAGACGGATGGCAATAGCCCTGTTCTGCTACTGGGCGATAGCTTTACTTATTTTCTTGGGAGTTCATTTACGGCAGGTTCGGTATTTGGAGCAGGATTGCAAGACTATCTGTCGTTTGAGCTTGGTTTCGAAATCGATCGTTTAAGTATGCTTGGGAAAAAGTCAGGGGTAAATGGAGTCCGAATCGATGCAGCACTTGATGGCAATCGGTATGACGGGAAGGAAGTTGTCGTTTGGTGTTTTACGTCCGAGGCGATGACGGGTCTGGGGATAGAGTGGAAGATTGTTCCGCTTGATTTTTCTGAACCCGTTGGCCAATGAGGGTACGGTTAGTGTAGGTGGAAGAAGGATTTCCATTGTTCATAGGCATCGCTATAGTGCTTGATGCGGGTAGAGTCTGGTGGTACCTCAGATCCTTTGGTGTAGCTCATTTGTGAATCGGACAGGTGTCGTGCCAGAACTGCTGCGCCGAGGGCGGTGGCTTCTTGGTGGGGGGATATGGCGAGGGGCTTTGCAATAATCGTTGCGAGAAGTTGTGTAAAACGTGTGTTGGAGGAGAGGCCTCCGTCGATAGCGATGCGTTCGGGGACGGGGTGAGGACTGTGCTCGGTAATCGCTTCGACGATTTCGCGTGCGCGGTAGCAGATTCCTTCGAGGGTGGCATCGGCGATGTGTTGGGGCGTGGTTGAGCGTGTGAGGCCGACGATCGATGCGGTTTGATTCGGGTTGGCATGGGGCGAGCCGAGACCTTGTAGGGCGGGTAGCACATATACGCCGCTGGAGTCGACGGGGTGGTCGGAATCGGTGAAAAGGCCGTCTCGATTCAGCAAATTAGCCGTCCAATCGAGCATGGCACCGGCGGTCATGATCATGGCTTCGATGCAATAAGTGGTCGTGTCGTTTTCGTGACGGAGAACGAGGGGGTAGGTGCCGTGTAATGACAGGATGTCTTGGCCCGTGTTTACATTGCAGGTGCCGGAGGTGCCGAAGGTGAATTTGAGGTCGCCGGGTTCGGTGCAGCCTTGGGCGACGGCGGAGCTTTGTTGATCGCCGACGATAGCGCCGATGGGAATGGTGGCGTTGAAGTGTTTGGCAATCGTTTCGCCGATTACACCTGAGGTATCAACGAGTTCGGGAAAGAAGTCGGGGGAGAGGTCTTGAATCTTGAGTAGTGCGTCGTTCCAGCCGTTGGACTGCATATCGTAGTAGCCGGTCGCGCAGGCTTGGGAGTGATCGGTGGCGTGGACGGCGCCGCCGGTGAGTCGAAATACGATGTAGCTGTCGATGTTGCCCCAGCAGAGTTCGTCTGCGTTCATGCGTTGACGACCGTTGGGGATGGCGTCGAGAATGGATTCGAGTTTGCAGGCAGAGGACGCGGGCATGAGGGGAAATCCTTGTTCGCCCAACTCGTGAGCGCGCTGTATTCCTCTCATATCCTGCCAGCTGACGAGAGGGGTGAGCGGGTTTCCAGTTGTGCGTTCCCAGACCATGCAGGAGGCGCGTTGAGTGGTGATGCCGATGCTGGTGACATCGCTCCCTGTTGCTGTCGCGGCCCTGATCGCTTCGCGCGCGGCGGTCATCGTTTTGGTCCAGATTTCTTCTGGATCCTGCTCAAGCCATCCGGGATGAGGGGCATTGGATGCGATGATGTCGTGACTCTGCCCTGCGATGACCCACTGCGGATCGAAGATCACCGCGCGTAGACTTGTCGTGCCGATGTCGAGTGCCAAGGTGAGGTCAGGCATCGGGCAGGAGTACTCCGGGGTTCATGATGTTGTGTGGGTCGAGGGTCTGTTTGAGTTTGCGCAGGGTCTGTATGCCGACTTCGCCGACATCGTGCACGAGATAGTCTTTTCGTACGCGTCCGATGCCGTGGTGGTGGGCGATGCCTCCGCCGTGGGCAGCGGTGGCATCGAGTACGCGTTTCCAGCATTCGCGATAGGTGTCTGCCATGTCGGCGGAGTTGTCGGGACGTGCTGCGAAGGTGAAGTAGAGATTGATGCCGGTGCGGTAGGCGTGGGAGCTGTGTGCGGTGGCAGCGAGGACACCGGGAACTTCACGGACGGAGGCGGTGGCGGCTTCGTAGATGGCGTTGATGGTATCCCAGCTAGAGGAAATCTCGATGGTGTCGAGGATGATTCCTTTTTCGAAAAAGGTCTGCCAGGTTGGAACCGTGTTTCGATGTCCCAGCCATTGTTCGACGAGTTGGGTGGGTGCCTCTTCGAGTCCATGTGTTTTGGCGATTGCTGTGACACCGGCTTGTTCGGCTTCGGCCAGGGCTTGTGGACCTTCGTGGATTGCGAAGAAGATGGCTGCGTCGTCTTTGTGTTCGGCGGGGAAGTTGCGGGCGGCTTCAGTGGAGTCGTATAGACGCATGACTGGCGGGGCATATCCCGTTTGCATGACCTCGCGTTGGAATTCGAGACCTGTCTTCATATTTGGGGCGTAGAATGCTGAGTGGAGTGACACCTCGGGTAGTTTTCGCAGGGATAAGGAGACGCCTGTGATGACGGCGAGCGTGCCTTCGCTTCCTAGGAGGAGATGGCGTAAATCGGGGCCGGCGGATGCGCGTGGGGCTTTACCGGCGTTGATGATGGAGCCGTCGGGTAATACCGCCTCGATGCTGTAGACGATGTCTTCGATGTTTCCGTAGGCGGTGGAGAATTGTCCGGATGCGCGTGTGGCGATCCAGCCTCCGACACTGCTGATGTCGATGGATTGAGGCCAGTGTCCGATGGTGAGGCCTTTTTTCTGCACGGCGCATTCGGCTTCTCCGCCGTTGTATCCGGCGTCGAAGGAGGCAATGTAGTTTGTTTCGTCGATATTGCGAATCTTGTTCATGGAACTGAGATCGAGTAACACGTGTTCCGGCGTGGTGATGACACCGCCGACTACACCGCTGCCGAGTCCGAAGGGGATGAGTGGCGTTTTGGATTCGCTGCAGGCATTGACGATTTTAACGACGTCTTCGGTGGAGGTTGGACGGACTACACATGCGGGAGCCGGGGTGGGGCGGTCCTGAATGTTGTCGAGATGGCTGAGTACCCAGTAGTCGTGACGTCGGGTTTTGAGGATTTCAGGGTCGGTGATGACTTTTTCGCTGGCGAGCGCGTCGGTCAGGATTTTGGTGATGGAGGACACGTTAGGTTCCTTGTGGTTGAAAAACACTTCGTTCGTTACGATGGATTTCGCGACAGTTGTCGAGTTGAGTTTGTCGTTCTGGATCAGACCAGTTCATGAGCGTGCCCATGTGTGTTGCCATTGCTTCAAGATCGTCGAGGCCGCCGTTTTCGGAGAATCGTGCCCGGCTTGTTCGTCGTACCCAGACATCTTCGAGGGTTAGGGCACCTTCGGCCAATACGGCCTGATCGATTTCGGCCTGCAAGGTGTCGTTGCCGCTGAACACTCCGGCCGCTTCGCTTCCATAGAGTCTTGCGCCACGTTCTGATTGGGCGGGGGAGAGACCTTTTGAGGACAGAGCTGCTTCGATGGGGGCAAGGTCGCCGTCGAAGTCGCCACCGGGAAGCGGATCTTCTGCGGTCGTGGACGGGTGGGTATTGATTCCCAGATTTTTCGCGCATAGGTCGACGATGCGTTCGGCCATGGACCGGTAGCTGGTGAGCTTACCACCGGCTATGGAGAGTACACCGCCGGGGCCTTGCAAAAATTCGTTTTTGCGGGATATTTCCGAGGGTTTTTTGCCGCGCTGGGCCAGTAGCGGTCGGACGCCTGACCAGACGGAGACGATATCCTCGTCGTTGAATGGGGCTGAATTAAATGTTTTTCTGCCTGAATCGAGGAGGTAGTCAATGTCTTCGTGTGTGATGCCGGGCCAATAGTCCGCATCTGGGTAGAAGGTGTCGGTGGTGCCGAAGTAGACGTATTCTCCGCGCGGCACGACGAAGTTGGAACGTTTGTCGGCGGCTTGAAGGATGACGGTGCTGTTGATGGGAAGTCGATCACGCCGAAGTGTGACGTGGATGCCTTTGGTGAGTTGGAGCAGTGGTAGAGCTTGATTGTCTTCGAGCGCGCGTACTGCATCGAGCCAGGGGCCGGCGGCATTGACGATCATTCTCGCGTTTATGCACGCACCTTGTTCTCCGAGTGAGTCTGATACGATGACCCCGACCGCCGATCTGTTTTCGGTTAGAATTTGGGTGACGGGCGCATACGTAATGATGTGCGCACCGGCGGCTTTTGCACTACGCGCGTTCGCCAGCGTCAGGCGAGCATCATCGGTGACGTATTCCGGGTAGACGACCGCGCTGCGCAATCGGTCGGTGTCTATTTCGGGTTCGTTTTCGCGCAGGGTTTCGAGGTCCCAGACTTGGTGTCGATTTTCGGGTTCCACTTCGCCGAGTTTTTCGTAGGCAAGCATGGCGGTCTTGAATTTTAGGGAGGCGGCTATGTTGGGTGCGGGCAGGAGCATACGGGTTGTTTGGGCGAGATGGGGGGCGATTCGGCGCAATGTTTTGCGTTCGATGGAGGCTTCTTTTACGACAGTGAGTTGGCCTGCAGCCATGTACCGCATGCCGCCGTGTACCAATTTCGAGGAGCGACTTGAGGTGCCCGCGGCGATGTCGTGGGAGTCCACGAGGGCAACTTTCAGGCCGCGCATGGCGGCTTCACGAGCGACTCCACAACCGGTAATGCCTGCACCGATGATGAGCAGGTCGTATTGGGTCTGCTCGAGTGTCTGGAAGAGCTCGGCGCGGTTTCGAAAGTCGAGTTTGTCGCTTGGCATAGCGGTTAGAGTATCAAATTCGCGTTGGTTTAATAAAAGGTTGTATGATGTCGATTCTGTTTATCGAGTAATTCTCAAGGAGTCCTAAAATGAGTGATGACTATACGGTAATTCGATTGGATCGCGTGGGGCATGTGGCGGAAGTGGTGTTGGACAACCCGGCGAAACTGAACGCGATGGCCCCGATATTTTTTGAGGAGATTAAACGGGTCTTTGAGGAAATCGATGAGGACCCGGAAATTCGTTGCGCGATTCTGTGGGCAGAGGGGCGTCATTTTACGGCGGGACTGGATCTGTTTGCGTCTACGAGTCTACTTTCGCCACCATCAGAAGAAGCCCCCGCAACGAAGAACTACGAGTTTTACAAACACGTCTTGCACCTTCAGGACTGCATCAGTGCCGCTGAAAAATGCCGCAAGCCGGTGATTGCCGCCGTCCACGGGCATTGCATCGGTGGGGGAGTTGACCTCACGACAGCGTGCGACTTCCGTCTGTGTACCAAGGAAGCGACGTTTTCGATTCATGAGACAAAGATCGCGATCGTTGCGGATGTTGGGACATTGCAACGCATCACGAATGTTGTAAGTAAAGGCATCGCGCGGGAGATGGCGTTTACCGGATGCAAGTTGCCGTCTGATCGGGCGTTGAGTAGCGGTCTGGTCAATGATGTTTTCGATGATAAGGATGCAATGCTGGCGCGGGCGCGTGAATTGGCTGCGGAAATTGCATCGTTCTCACCACTGGCGGTACAGGGCACGAAAGAGGTTCTGAATTATTCGGACGATCACAATTTGCGTGACGGTCTCGAATTCATCGCCCTGTGGAATTCCGGCTTCCTGAAGTCCAACGACGTGAAGGAAGCGGTGACGGCCTTCATGGAAAAACGCGAACCGACCTTTACGGGGAGTTGAGTAGTCCTAGTCCGTTGTACTCTTGTCGTGTAATTTGGTTTCCATGTACTGCTGCGAGGTGTCGCTGGATTGGATGCCGTGGGCTTTGATGGCATCGTCGTCTACTTCGTCGATAGGCGTGTATTTGGGATGCTGGTCGTCTTTGGTGGGATTGTTTGAGCGAGCGTTGTAGCAGCTGATGAGGACCCAGCGCGGATCGTCGCTTTCGTTGGGTGCGGAACAGTGTAGGGTGTTGCCGTGGAAAAACAGGGCGTCACCGGGACTCATTTCACAGTAAACGAGCTCCAATACCTTCTCTAATTCGGCAACACGGGATTTATCCGCGCCGGATTGTTCGCCTTCCACACCGTGTTCGATGCGTCCTGCTTTGTGAGAGCCTTTGAGCACTTGCATGCAGCCGTTTTCGCAGGTGGCGGGGTCGAGGGCGACCATGCAGCTGAGCATGTCGGGGAAGAGGCATCCGAAGTTGTACCAGTAGCCGTAATCCTGGTGCCATTCCCAGGCGCCGCCGACGTGGGGTTCCTTGATGCTGAGTTTGGAGTGGTAATGGTAGACTTCGTCGTCGAGCAGGGCTTCGGCGGTATCCACGACGCGGTGGCAGCGACCGACCAGTCCGAACACGTCGTCGCCGGGATGATTCCAAAGTGCGAGCTTGCTTTTTTTGCCTGACGCGTCTTTGATATCGCGGGCGTGGTCCAGCATGGCGGCATCGGCGCGTGCGGTCGTCAATAGAATGTTTACCTCTTCATCGTCGAAGAGATTTGGCACGAGTAGGTAGCCATCTTGATGAAAGGTTTTAACTTCTTCATTGGAAACTCTGTAGGTCATGGGACTATTTTCCGTGGAGTTCTTTGGTGATGGCTTCGAAATGGCGAATGGATTTTTCCATCATGACTTGCGCTTCATCGGGTGGGCGATCGAAGAAGGCTTCGAGGGAGAATTTGGCGCGGATATTCTGGCGTTTAATTTCGGTGAGCCATGCTTTCATGTCGGCGGGGCCGGTTCCGTAGACGACGTTGGGGATTGCCTGCACGTGCATGATCATGCTGGGAAATTTTTTGTCGTCGAGCGCGAGGCCTTCGCGTTTTGTGGCGAATTCGGCTGCTTTATCTCCGTCTACTTCACCGAAGTGGAAGGTTTTCAAACGGCCTTCAAGCAGTTTTAGACTAGCGACGACATCGAGGCCAGAGCGTTGCCAGTGGGAGGTGTCGCCGCATGCGCCGAGACGTTTCGTTTTTCCGTTCACCGCGTCGTATACCGTTTGCGGATCCCAATAGGCGGAAGGGATCGGATGGTTGTGGATGGCGACGTCTATTTCGTATTCGTCGCAGAGTTTCGCAATGAGGTCGATGGCTTCGGGGGGCGGTTCGGAGACGATGGTGGTGATGCCCATGTCTTTGGCGAACTCGAAAACCTTGCGGCATTCGGCCTCGTCGTTGGGCAGGGGGACGACACCGTAGCTACTGAGCGTTACGTCGACTTCGGCGAGTTTCTTTTTCATGATCGCGCGGTAATCGGCGGGCATGTTGTGGTCAGTGACGATGTTTTTATGTTCGGGACTCAGTCGGCCGAAGGGTATGGCCTCGACGTGATGGAGTCCGAGGGCGGAAATGTGGTCGACGGCTTCGAAGAAGGTGACCGTGTAGAAGGAGAAGGCCTGCACGCCCAGGGTCCAGCCGTTTGCTTCGGCGGTGGGGGCGGGGTGCGGGGCGGCGTATGCCACTGTGGCCGATGCGGCAATGAGCAATGAAGCTAATAGACGTTTCATATCGAGTCCCTTTTGTTGGCTTTCGAGTATAGCGTTTCTAGGGGCTGATTAACCACAGATGAACACGGATAAACACAGATTGACGCGGACGTATGTTGATTTTTCGTCTAGAATGTTGGAGTATGGAGGTTTACAAATGCTGTAGGGGAGTTTTGGAATATGTCAAAGCGTTGGAAATTGGTGGGTATAGATTTTGACCACATGCATATGGGGGATAATTTGCGCGTGGCGTTCAAGCATCCGGATGTGGATATTGTGGGTATCTGCGATGAATCGCGTGAACGGATGGGTGTGTCTATTGAGAATTTTGGGATTGCAGATGAGGCGGTGTTCACGGATATTCAGGAGTGTCTGGATAAGACGCAGCCGGATATCGTGATGTTGTGTCCGTCTACGGGACGGCATGCTGAGGTGGTTGAAGCTGTTGCGTCGTCGGGCGCGCATATCATTTTGGAGAAACCGTATGCGTCGAGTCTGGCGGATGCGGATCGGATTGCTGCGGCGATGGGTGAGGGGCAACGGTTGGCCATTAACTGGCCGCTGGCGTGGTATCCGCCACATGTGACGGCAAAACGGTTGATTGACGAGGGGCGGATTGGTGATGTATTGGAAGTTCATTTTTATGACGGGAACCGCGGACCGTTGTGGCATGTCGCGGATAAAATTGAGGTGACTCGCGAAGACGTGGAAGCGGGTAAAGCGGACAGCTGGTTTTATAAGAAGGAACTGGGCGGGGGATCGCTGTTGGATTATATGGGTTATGGTACGACGCTGGGAACGTGGTATCAGGGTGGTCGTGCGCCGATTGAGGTGACTTCGATGACGTATGCGCCGGAGGGGCTGGAAGTGGATGAGCACAGCATTTCGGTCGCCCGGTATGCGCATGGGTTGTCGAAGTTTGAGACGCGGTGGGGTACGTTTACGGATCCGTGGACCCACCAGCCGCAGCCGAAGTGCGGGTTTGTGATCGTGGGTAGCGAGGGCACGATTAGCAGTTATGATTATGCGGAGACGATTCGGGTGCAGAGTGAATCGAGTCCTGAAGGGGAAGATTTGGCCGTGGACACGTTGAATGCGCCGTTTAGGAATGCGATTCAGTACATGGTGCATTGTATTGAGAATGATCTGGCGATTGCAGGGCCGCTGTCGACGGAGATTTGCCGAATTGGTCAGCAGATTGTGGACACGGCATTCTTGAGTGCGCAGGAAAAGCGGACGCTGCCGCTGGTTGGAGGTGCGTGATGAGCGAGGTGCGTGATGAGTGACGATGAATCTTCTGGATACGGATTGAGCGGGGCGGGTGCGTCGGAGGAGTTCGACGCGCCGGCGTTGGACTATCTGCCGCCGAAACCTAAGCTGCATTTTCCGAAGATTGGGCTTATCGGGTGCGGGGGCATCAGCGAGTATCATCTTCGGGCGTATCGCGAGATGGGCCTGGACGTGTTGATGGTGTGCGATGTGAATGAAGAGGCGGCGACTTCGCGACGGGACGAATTTTATCCCGACGCCGAGGTGACCACAGACTATGCGGAAGTACTCGCCAATGATGACATCGAGGTCGTGGATGTAACGACGCATGCAGATGTCCGGGTGGACATTGTGGAGGCGGCACTGCTCGCGGGTAAACATGTATTGAGTCAGAAGCCGTTCGTGCTGAATCTTGCGGATGGCAAACGCCTTGCTGATATCTCTCAGGAACGGGGAGAGTTGCTCGCGGTGAATCAGAATGGGCGGTGGGCACCTCATTTCAGCTATATGCACAAGGCGATTGAGGCGGGATTGATCGGGCGCGTGGGAGGGGTATCGATTTCGATGCAGTGGGATCATCGTTGGGTGAAGGGTACGCCGTTCGATGAGATGGAGGATTTGATTCTCTTTGATTTCGCGATACATTGGTTCGATATGTGTTGTGTTTTTTTTGCTGGGCAGGATGTTGTATCTGTGTCGGCATCGGGTTCGTGCACACCGTATCAGACGAATCATGCTCCCTTATTGAGCCAGGTAATGATTCAGTTTGATGAGGGGCAGGCCACGCTGAGTTTTAATGGAGATACCGAGTTCGGGCAGCAAGATACGACGGTGGTGTGTGGAGAGAAGGGTACTCTGCGCAGTAGTGGGCCGAGTTTGACGGAGCAGACGGTGACGCTGTACACAGCGGAGGGGCATGCTACACCGGAGTTGGCGGGGGATTGGTTTACGAATGGATTTCAGGGTACGATGGGTGAGTTATTGTGCGCGATAGAAGAGGGCAGACAGCCTTATAACAATGCGCGCGGGAATTTGCGGTCGTTGGCCGTGTGTTACGCCGCCTTGGCGAGTGCCGGGGATGGCGGCGCGCCCAAAGTGCCGGAACAAATTTAGTGCTACCATCAGGAGAAACAAAATGAGTGAAGAATCTTCCGTATCGCGTCGAAAATTTCTGGGTGCGGCTGGCACAGCAGCAGCGGCCTCCGCGTTTATGATTACGAGTCCGAAAATCGCTCTTGGGACGGAGGCGAATTCGGCGTTGCAGTTCGGGTTGCTGGGTTGCGGGAGTAGGGGACCGTGGATCGCGAACTTTTTCCAACAGGAAACGAATAGTAAATGCGTGGCGGTACATGATTATTTTCGGGATCGCACGGATGGAGCGGGCGCTCGATTGAAGGTGCCGGAGTCGGGCCGATTTGTTGGACTGGATGGTTACAAGGAGTTATTGGAGCAAGAGCTGGACGCGGTTGCGGTCATCAGTCCTGCCTATTTTCATCCGACACAGGCGATTGCGGCACTCGAAGCGGGGAAACATGTGTATCTGGCGAAACCGATTGCCGTGGACGCGCCGGGGTGTCAGGATATCGTTGATGCGGCGAACAAACATGGCGGCAAGCTGTCAATATTGGCGGATTTCCAGACGCGGAAGAACGCTCCGCATCAGGCCGTGGTTGAAGCGGTGCATGCCGGCGCGATCGGTGAGCCGGTTTGCGGGCAAGGCTGGTTTCATGCGAGTCGTCTCGGGTTACGCACGAAAGCGGGGACGGATGTCGCGAAACTGCGGAACTGGTTTTTCGATATCGCGCTGTCCGGAGATATTATTGTTGAGCAGAGTATTCACGCGATAGACGTAGCGAATTGGATGCTCAAGGATCACCCGGTATCGGCCCAGGGGATGGGCGGACGCAAGGCGCGTACGGATGTGGGGGATTGCTGGGATCACTTCCTCGTGAACTACACCTATCCGAATGAGGTGCAGATTGATTACGGTGCCACCCAATTCTTGACCGGGTGGAGCGATATTTGTTGCCGGTTATTTGGAACGGAAGGCACGGCGGACACACACTATTTTGGGGAGTGTTCACTGAAGGCGAAGTCGAAGAATATTCAGCCTGCGAAGACGGGCAATATTTATGGTGAGGGCGCGATTGAGAACATCAAAGACTTCCATGCCAGCATCATGAGCGGCGACTATCTGAACAATACGCAGGAGAGCGCGGACAGTACGATGGCGGCGATTCTAGGTCGCATGGCGGCCTATGAAGGGCGCACGGTGACTTGGGATGAGATGGTCAAACGCGGCGAACGACTCGATCCACAACTGGACTTGCCTGCGAACGGGCCTGAATTGAAGCCGGAGCCGGTTTAGAAGGCCATCAGAGGAAACCATCATGAATTTTCTGCGCGCTCTCATGATAAGTATCGCGATAAGCCCACTCGCCGTGGCCGCTGACTGGTCCACGGATGTTGCGCTCGTCAAGGACATGGTTGTTTTGGACAAGGCGTATATTCCTGCACTCATGGCTGTCAGAAAGGGTGATGCGGCGCGTGCGGAAGAGGCTGTTGAACAATTGGACGAATCCTGGGGCACGTTTCAGTCGACTTGGGGGAGCGAGGTGAGTTCGGAGTGGCGATCCGGCTTTGAAGGTATTGATCTTCTTGTAAGTGAATCGAAAGAATTTGTCGCGGCAAGGGATTTTGAACGCGCTTATGCGACACTCGACGAGATACGGCATGCCTTTGCCGAATTGCGCGAGAAAGAGGGCATTTCCTACTTTTTGGACTTTGTTACCTCCACTGAAACGGCTCTCGACGAGGTGGTTCGGACGGTTTCCCGAGACCTGGGCACGCCATTGAGTCCGAAGGAATTGGATGTTGTCGAGACGGGTTTGCTTCTTGCACAGAAACGATGGAAAGTGGTTACGGACACGCGCATTGACAAGATCGTATATCGAATCGACATTTATTATATGGGCGATCTCGCTTCGACCCGTTCCGATGGCACGCTGCTTTTGAAAGAACTGACGCGTGACGCGCGCAAAATGGAACGCGCAACGCTTGCCGAAAAGATTGCAGAATTGACGGGCAGGGTAGAGCATTTTCTTGAAATCCTGGGTGCGACGCCGGGGTCGTGATCGAATAGAGAGGATAGTTAGCATGGCGCCGACAGAGAAGCCAGACCAGAGCCCCGATTATGAATCTGCCCCGATGAACCGCCGTGCGTTCATGCGTCGGGCTGGGGTTGCCGGGGCGATCACGGTGGGCGCGGGCTATATCGCCTTCGCTCCGGAGGATGCTCCGTTTTCGCTTAGAGACGCATCTGGCAAGCGCAGTGTTGTTGAGCCGACTCCGTTTCGTTTGGGTAATTTTCGTGTCGAGAAACCGAAAGGTACGACGCAGGATATCGGCATTGCACGCGGAAAGGCGCTGAATCCTGGACGCTATACGATTGAAGAGAAACGAAATTTATTGAAAGCCGCGCTTGACGCTGTGGGCGGCATCGAACATTATGTGAAACCCGGTGAGACCGTGCTCATCAAACCGAATGTTGCGTTTGATCGATCCGCGAATATGGGTGCGACTTCCGATCCAGAGATGGTCGGTGAATTGGTGCGTATGCTGTATCGTGATGCGAAAGCATTGGAAGTCCGTGTCGCGGACAATCCGATTGAGAATGCCGTCGATTGTTTTCGGAAGACGGGGATTGGCCCCGCAACGATTTCTGCGGGTGGTCGCGTGCATTTGCCGACGGAACAATCGTTTCGGGTTTTGAATACGCCCGGGGCGAGTTTGATCGAGTATTGGCCCTTCTTTGCCACACCTTTTAAGCATGTTGATAAAGTGATCGGGTTGTGCCCCGTGAAGGATCACAATCTTTGTGGCGCGTCCATCAGCATCAAAAATTGGATGGGTTTGCTTGGAGGCACGCGCAACCAGTTTCACGACGATATTCACAACCTACTCTCTGATCTCGCGTTGATGATGAAACCAACGCTGAGCATTATCGATGGCACGCGCGTCTTGGCGGAAATGGGGCCTACGGGCGGGGATATTTCCTTCGTGAAAGATGGAGACGTTGTTTTGGCGGGACTTGATCCAGTGGCGATGGACGCGTGGGCTTTCGAGCATTGCCTGCATCGCGGGACGGACTATCCTGAGTATCTGGCAATGGCTGAACAGAAAGGCGGGGGACAGGTCGATTGGGCAGGGCGCATTAAGGAAGTTACCGTATAGATTCAGGTCGTGGGTGATGATTTCAGCTAGAGTCGTGTCAGGGTGAGGCAGGAATTTCTTCGAGGGCAGTTTCGAATATCAATGCCTGGTGTTCGATGGGGAAGAGGTGGCCCTGACCTTGAAGGATGTGGAGTTCGCAGTGGGGGACGTTTGCGGCAAGGTGTTCGGCGTAAGCGAAGGGCACAAGGGGGTCATCGGTTCCGTGGAAGACGTGGAT
>JAYGCN010000138.1:0-2169 GCA_046583315.1 Candidatus Hydrogenedentota bacterium | reverse complement strand
ACAGAAATTCGTCTCCTGAGAAGAGAGCTGCTCCATACATAAGGTGATGCCGTACTCCTCGAGTTTCGGGAGAATCTGCTCAAAGACCCCACGGGCGTTGCCGAAAGCGTCCTCATAGGTCTGGTCGTCTTCGATATTGCGCTGATTGGGCGAGCCGAAAATCATGCGTGTTCCGCCGAGTTCGCCACAGCAATCCACCAGTGATTTGAGGTACTCAGCCGTATGATCGCGAACGGCCTTGTCCGGCGTCGTGATGTGCATGCCGTCTGGGCCCACAAGCAACCAATGGAGACCGATAATTTCGACACCGCACTCCGCTGCCCGCGCTACGATATCGCTTCGGGTCTGGGGCGAGATATCCGCCACATTATCGGCGAAGGTAAACGGGGCAATTTCAACGCCGTCGTATCCGACATCCTTGATGTAGTCGCACATTCGTGCGAAATCATTCCACTCCTGAAAAATCTCATTGCAAATTCCAAATTTCATCGTTGTTATCCCATGGTTACTGCGCGACCCGTGCGCGCGGATTTGTAGATGGCTTCGAGCAGTGCGATGGCGCGGCGTCCTTCACTTCCGGGGATCATCGTATTCTTTTTCCCCTGGATCGCCTTGGCGAAGTCTTCTATTTGAAGTTGGTGACCGCCGATTTTGAGGGCTGCAAGCGGATCGCCGGCCCCAGAACCCAGAACCGATTCTTCCTTCATGGCGGCGTGGATTTTCTTGTCCACGGGTTTCTTCTTCTTGAACTCCCAGAAACATATTTTGCCTTCTTCCATGACAACACTGCCTTCCGAGCCGTGTATTTCTACGCGCGCAGGATGCCCATGCCAGATGGCCGTGCTGCCTTCAATTACGCCCTGAGCGCCGTTCTTGAATTCAAGCAGGACTGTGGCGATGTCTTCCACTTCGATTCCCTTGTGCGCCACGGTGGCCGTGTTTGCACGTACCCGTGCGACGTCGCCCATATACCAGAGCAGCATATCGATTTGATGGATGCCCTGATTCATCAGTGCACCGCCCCCGTCCAGTTTCCAGGTGCCACGCCACGCGCCGCTGTCGTAATATTCCTGCGAGCGGAACCATTTGATGTAGGCATCGCCAAGCACGAGTTTTCCAAAACGTCCTTGATCCAGGGCCTTTCGGATATGGAGTGCGTCCTCGGTAAACCGATTCTGGAAGATACAGCCAAGCAATACACCGGCTTTCTCGGTCGCTTTGATGATGCGATCCACCTTCTTGGTCGCGATTTCCAGAGGTTTCTCACAAAGAATATGTTTACCCGCCTTGGCGACTTTTTCCGCCAGATCGGCGCGCAGACCCGAGGGCACGCATAACGAAACGGCTTCTACGTCGTCCCGGGCCAACATGGCGTCGATATCTTCATAGGGATCGCCGCCGTACTGCTTGGCGAAAGTCATTGCCCGACCGGGCAGCATGTCACACACGGCCAGAAGCTCGGTGTTTTTGGTCGCTTGAATGCTTTGCGCGTGGACGGGAGCGATATTGCCCAGTCCAATAATGCCGAATCCTACTTTTCCCACGGTGTGTCTCCTGTCGAAGGTGATTAAGGAGACGATCATAACGTATTGAGGGTGGGCGTGGAAAGAAAAACCGACGCTACGGGGAAAGTTGTCGTGTGAGACTATCAGGTTGTTTCGGTGCTAAGCGGCTTGGCTATGGCCACCTGGTTTCGTCCGTTGTTTTTAGCCTCATAGAGTGCCACATCGGCCCGGGCAATCAGTTCCTCTTTATCCATGGGGTCGCCGGCGACATAGGTCACCGTTCCAAAGCTCATGGTCACGGTGATTTCGCTGTTGGGAATTTGAATGGGTGTATCGGCGATTGACTTGCGAATGCGATCGGCCAAGGATCTTACGTCTTCGGATGATATTTCGCCGATGACGATCAGAAACTCTTCCCCGCCGAAACGCCCAACCGAGTCGTATTCGCGTAAGCATGCGCCGATACGGACCGCCACTTCTTTAATGACTGCATCGCCAGCGGGATGTCCATAAGTGTCGTTGACGTTCTTGAATTTGTCAATGTCTGCCATCACGACAGCCATTGACCCATCGTTACGCGACGCTCGGTTGATTTCACGTCCCAGAAAGTTCATGATTTCAAGTCGGTTGCTGATCCCGGTCAGAAAATCCTGCGTCGCCTGGA